>JAITUP010000050.1 GCA_031286265.1 Chitinispirillales bacterium
TGGCTTGAAGAGCCGTATGCGGGAAAACCGCACGTACGGTTCTGTGAGGGGCATTGAGTAATCTCCTCACGGTATAATATCAACAAGTAAGGAGAAACTTATAATGTCTACTCGACAAAGGACACTTTTTTTGTTAAATATGGTTGGCTTGTTAGCGTTCGTTACGATGGGTTGCGATACGGTTGGTTCTAGTGAAAATGCTCTGAGAATAGATGAGGATGGGCCGGGCCAGCTTGAGTCGCTGGATGCGGAATTAAGAAGTAGGATAACTCAAGATTACTTTAACCAAGTGATTACGCCGAATTATGGTGCTACTCTTGAAGATTTAGAAGTCAAAAAGAAATATGGTGTGTTTGATGGGCATGTTGTAGTAGGGTTTAATCGAGTTTTTGTTACTCCGGGCATGCGATTTGTTGAAATTGGTGGTGTGGAAATTTGTTGGGAGCTAGCATCATTTACGATTATTGCCTGGAAGGACGGTCAAGTATACACACTGATTTCCGCACAAGAAAATAATATCCTCTCGCAAGCGAGCCTTCGAGAGATAGCGCTTGCGGATCATACATCTTTATATATGATGTAAGGAGAAAAACAAAATGAAAAGCAAAAGAATAGCAACGTTTGAGGCGACAATTACACCTTGAGAGTGTTAGATGTATGGCAATCATTTAATAGGAAGCTGGTATTAAAACTTGTTTCCGAGGGTACATACCTTGTAAGAGGTACGCTTATGACGTAAAACGGGAAAAGGGAGAGGAAATTTCGTAATAAAAACACAGTACGCACTAAACACAGGTGCGAACCATGTAGGTTCAGTTATAGCCTCCCCCTTTCTTTGGACAAATATTAAGTTGTTATGAACAATACATTGCATATAAGTGACAATCCGTTAATTCAAACAAGGCCATAAAATGAAGAATATATGTCTGATGGAGAGAAGGATTGCAATTATAATGATCGCGTTTTTTAGCGTGGCTACATTCGCTCAAGACGACGAAATGTCGCGAATTGATGTAACTACGTTTTCCACGTCTATTTATACGCAGAAAATGGAACACGACGAAGTAGAACTGCAAACGCAGGAAATAGAAACGATGCAAACGCCTATACCGCAGCCCCCGTCTCCACTTCCGCCATCGCAAATTATTGATCCGGCTCCTTGTACGCCGGAGAGGAGATTTGATGGATATTTTATACCGAGATACATACTCCCGCTCACACCCGGGACCGGCTTCATGTCTGTTGATGTGGAAGGCGGGTGGATCTGGGGGAGCGGGTCGTTTTTCGATAGGCCTGCACTACTTCGATTCCTCAAAAAAGCGCCATTGATACTGATGCGCCAAACTTTACATGCCCAGTTCAACCTAAAATCTGCAATCGATTTATAGGAGATAGATTATGAGAAAAATTAAAATGCCGTTAGTTGTTTGAGTTTAATTTTTTGTTTTTTCTTGCATTTTGTGATTGAAATATACTATACTATAGACGATTGGGCTATGGAGATAGATTATGAATAAAACAATGTTTTTGTTTTTAGCAGTTTTTTTTCTACTGACAGTAGACTGTAACGAAAAAAACTTTGACGAGAATTCGCCTGTATCATCGGTAGTGCCAGCCGATGCGACGCAAGAAGGCAATGATAGTGTTTTTACCCAACCCTTCTATGTTTTTAGTGCTAATTCTGTTAGTAAATACGAATGCGGTTATTTTCTTTTTGAAGACACTGGATGTCCAGGTCATCTTCATGGTTTTTTTGTATGGGCAGAAAACTTACCCAAAGAATATCAAAAGCATCTTCTTCCTGTGACTGTAACATTCTATTATACGGGTGAGGAATGTGATGGTTATCGTGTTGTAAACGTGATAAACGTCCAAAAACAGCAAAGGGATATATAATTAAATGAAAAGATTAATTTTGTTCATTTTAGCATTAATTATCGCAAACTATGAATTGCAAGCACACGAAATGGCAACAGCAGGTGTAGATATATGGCAATCATTTTAATAGGATTCGCGTCAAGCGGTAAATCGGCGACAGGTGATGCCGTAAGTCAAGCGACCGGGATGAAACACGTTGATCTTGACCGTGTGATTGAAGATTTATATGAGCGCAGATATGAACGGCGGTTATCGTGCCGGGATGTGTTTAAGGATTTGGGTATTTGCGGTTTTACTGAATTGGAAAGAGACGCGCTACATTCACTGACCGGCATGTGCGATACCGTTTTGTCAACAGGCGGCCGCACGCCGATGTGTGAGGATAATCGTGCTTTTTTGAAATCGTTAGGCCGCATAGTATATTTAAAATGCGGCATTGATACGATATTAATGAGAATGAAAGACAAGGGATATCCGCAATCTATGGGCGGCAGCGCGGAAGGCGTGAGAGCGGAATGGAAGGTGCGCGACCCGGTGTATTCGGAGTTCGCGGATATTATTATCGATAACGATGAAATGACGCCTAACGAAACCGCGCGCGTTATACAGGAGTCTATATAAATATGTCAAACACATTCGGGCATTATCTGAGAGTAACGACATTCGGCGAATCTCACGGCGCCGTCGTCGGCGCTGTCATCGACGGTTTTCCACCTAACATTGAATTGACAGAAGAGGATATTCAGATACAACTCGATAGAAGGCGCCCCGGACAAAGTTCCATCACCACCCAGCGTGGCGAAGCGGATATTGTGAAAATTGTTTCCGGCATAGATAACGGACGAACGCTCGGAACTCCAATCGCCATGATCGTTGAAAACAGGGATCAGCGTCCCGGAGATTATGCAAATGCGAATATCATACCCCGCCCGTCTCACGCGGATTATACATACCTTATGAAATACGGTATCGGCGCGTCGAGCGGCGGCGGTCGCGCAAGCGCGAGAGAAACGGTAGGGCGTGTCGCCGCCGGGGCGGCGGCGGAAATATTTTTGCGAGAAAAATACGGAGTTGACATCGTGGCGTTCGTATCGTCAGTCGGAAATATCAACGCGCCGGCCATCAATGGCACAGATATCAGCGCAATAACACGCAACATTGTAGATCAAAACCTTGTTCGTTGTCACGATCAACAAAGCGCGGCGCTCATGGAGGATCTGATAAATCAAGTGCGCGCCGACGGCGATTCCATAGGCGGCATTATCACCTGCGTCTGCCGCAACATTCCGGCTGGCTGGGGCGAACCGGTCTTTGGAAAATTGGAGGCAGTATTGGCACAAGCAATGATGTCGATTCCAGCGGCCAAAGGTTTTGAGATAGGCTCCGGCTTTGCGAGCGCGACAATGCGTGGATCCGAACACAACGACGTGTTCGTCCGCAGAGACGGCAACTCGGAACAAACGCTTGCCACCAAAACAAACAACAGCGGCGGCATTCAGGGCGGCATATCAAACGGCGAACCGATAATTTTCAGAGTAGCGTTCAAACCAACCGCAACAATCGGCAAAGAGCAAATCACCGCGGATTATCAAGGCAACGATGTGACGCTGAAGCCGGGCGGCCGCCACGATCCTTGCGTACTCCCAAGAGCCGTGCCGGTGGTTGAGGCGATGGCGGCGTTAGTTTTAGCGGACATGGCGTTGGCACAAAATTTGGGTTTATCTCCTTCCCACGCCGCTGATTTCAAGGTTTCAGAACATTGTGAAAATCCAGAACAATGAGAAATTTGGGAGTAATGCTCGAATGAACATCGAAGCATCCATTCATACGAATCTTTGTTGTCCTTAACTTTACGGAGCGGTATCGGGTTTAAAGTGGAGTGAGTATAATCACTCCGAAAAACACACCGCCCTGTATATCCATACTTCCGCATGTTTCCAGTCGTCTTTACCCACTCCCGCTTTCATTGATAATCGTTCTAAAAAGAGTACCTTGTTTGGAAGCTGTTCCCATACTTGCGGCAGAAACGTCGACTGCCTTGAGCTGCTGAATTTCAGGATGACGCCGTGTTCAAATGGAGTCAGTTTCGACAACAGGTCTTCCGGTGAAGTATGTTTAAGCGGTTGCGGTTTTGTTAATACGGATACTTCGATCGTGATGGCATCTAATTCGTCCGCCTTGACTTCCGGGAATCGAGGGTCGTGGAAAGCTGCGCTTATCGCGTTTTCAATTACGGATTTGTAGAGCGGCCTTATAGGTTCGATATTTCCTATGCAGCCTCTTAGATGCCCCGATGTGTTCAAGGTAACGAAGCAGCCGTAATTCTGCGACAATTTCGGCATGTCAGGCTGTGTTGACGCTGGCATGTCCTTGCCGTTTAACGTCGCCTCGATAGTTTTACGCGCCAATTCGAGCATGTATTTTTTTTCTTCGGAGGTGAAATCATCATCACTGTTATCGCTATCGTTATCATTATCATTGTTGGTTGCGTCCGGCTTGACAAACGCGATTGAGGCGTAGCCGACTACTCTATTTGAATCGCCGTATTGCGGTGCGGTTTCATAGGATGTCCGCACATCGAGCGGCGAAGCGGTTAGACCTTTTTTTACGGCGATCTCCATAGCTATCCGCATTGCCGTATCGCCGCAGCTTTCCATGAATCCCTCAACGTTGCCGGAAACGATGGTCGAAACGGTAGCGTCGTCGATCATGCGCGCTTGACTCTGCGGCTGGTAGTGGGACAGATCGCTTGACGCTATTACGAGGGTTGTGTCGTTTAATAGCGGCAGCAGCATTTCGGAAACGAAATTCGGATTGACTTTGCCGGTCAAAATCGGGACAATCGAAAATTTGTCGCCGAGCAGGGTTTGTAGAAATGGGAGATGTACTTCGAGGCAGTGTTCCGGTTCTTCTATATCGAGCATTGCGGTACAGAGGGGATTCGATCTTAGTTTTTTGACAATTTTCTGATTGACCTCCACATCGCCGAGCGGCGTTCTATAATAATCGGCGTTGGTTATGTGCACGCCGTTAAAACGTTTGTGGTGCGACGGGCCGATCAGTATGACAGTCTTCGTATTCGGAGAAATTCGGGCATAGGCTTTTGCGGCTACCGGCGCGGAAAATACGTAACCCGCGTGGGGAACTATCATTAGGTCCACGTGCGGCAGGGAGGCAGTCTCGTTTGCGAGATAACCTTCGACCTCTTCGCGCAATTCTTCGGGCGACGATGGATAAAACTGGCCGGCTACCGCCGGTTTTCTAATTTTTTTGTCGGTTGACATTTTTTTCTCCTTACGGACATTAAGCCCATTTTTTCTGTTTTGACAACTTAAATTCAATTTATTTCTTTGTTATTATTCATCTTCATTACCTCAAAATCGGCCCCGATGCTCACACATGCAATAACCGCGCAATCTCCTTATGACACTCATACGTCCGCTCGGCCATGAACTCGCAAAAAATATCTTCGTCCCCATGCTGTTGATACGCCCGTATAGCGGTTAAATAATCTTGCCGCAGAATGGGCGGAATAATTGTGGGGGTGTAGCCGTCCTGTATCAGTGCGAGATTCATGAGCAACCTTGCAACACGACCGTTGCCGTCTATGAAGGGGTGAATGGTCACGAATTTCAAATGAAGCAACGCGGCAAAACGTATTGGATGGAGATTGGCTCTCTCGGCGTCTGTCCATTTTATGAGGTTATTCATAAAGCTGTCGAGTTGACCATGGACAGGGAAAACGTAATTAGTTCCTGTTACGATAATGTTTTTCGTGCGCCAAATACCGGCGTTTTTCTCGTCAATTGCCTGATAGAACAATTTATGTATGGTCTTGATGCTATCAATAGATATCACGCGGTTTTTGAATATTGAAAAGACGTAATCATACGCTTTACCGTGTCCAACCGCTTCATAAATCTCCCGCAGCGGTTTTCCACCGATTGTCAACCCGTCTTCGAGGACGACCTTGGTTTCAATTTCGGTAAGCGTATTTCCCTCAAGCGCGTTTGACGACCACGTCAGCCCAATACGGTAGTAGTCCCGCAGCTGCTTGAGAACAGGCTCTTCAAACGGGCGTAATTTGTCTATCGCGGTTTTGTATTTGTCGGTTTTTTCGATAGCGGTCATGCAATACAATATACATTATTGTCAGCGTGACTGCGCGCCAAATATTGATTTTCCCACTTGCCTCGCCCCGCGAAGCAGCAAGACCTTACGCTCACCTTCGTTTTTCCAAACCGAAAGTTCGGCGTCAACGCTACGTTTTAGATACTTTTTAGCTATTAACCCGGCGGTTGATTGAAAGAGGGAGCTTATGAGCCCCGTCACCAAAAAACAAAGCCAAACTCAATAGATAATTGAGGTTAATTACCGCCGGGTTAATATGTCAAGGGGTTAGGCGGACCTTTTAAAAAAATGGGTTAAAAAAGATTTTAAACAGGTTTTACCCCTTAATGGACAATTTGAGTTAAAAAGCACTACAGAAAAAGTATTTGCTTTCTATGATGGAATAATATATCTTTAACGACGTGGAATATATGACCCGCATTTTATCATTAGGTGTATACTCATTGAGGAAAGGGCAATTATGAGGTCAATAACAACGCGTGTTTTGATTTTGTGCGTTCTTGCTGTCACGGCGTTCGCGCAGGTGGAGGGCGAGGCTGTATTGGAGGCGATACAGGAAGCGGCGCCAGCGCCGGATCCCGTAATTATGTTAGAACCGGAGCCGACGCCAGCACCGGACCCGGCAATCGTACAGGAACCGACACCGACGCCAGCACCGGACCCGGCAGTCGCGCAGGAACCGACACCGACGCCAGCACCGGACCAGGCAGTCGTACAGGAACCGACACCGACGCCAGCACCGGACCCGATAGTCGTGCAGGAACCGACACCAACGCCAACACCGGATCCGATAGTCGTGCAAGAACCGACACCAGTGCCAATCCCAATTCCCGTGGTCGTGCAGGAATCGACGCCGACACCAGCGCCAACCCCGGCTCCCGCGGTTGTGCCGGGGGATAAGCCTACAGTAGCGTTTTATTTTGTGGGCAGCGAGCCTGTGGCGGGCGTTTACAGGCCGCTTGGCGGGCAAATAGTCTCGGCTTTCGTTAAAAGTGGGGAGTATGTGGCCGTAGACCGCACGGCGGAGCTTCGCCAACTGATTGTTGAGGAGCGTATATACCAGATGAGCGGGGCGGTCGACGAGTCGCAAGTGTCTGAGTTGGGCCGGGAGTGGGGAGTGCAGTTTGTCGTCCCCATCGAGGTGGCGAAATCCGTAGACGGCTTTTATATTGAAGCGAAAATGGTCGATGTGACAAAATCCCACATCGTCAAGATGGGCAACTTTGAGAGCAAACTCAGAACCTCCGCCGATGTGACTTTCGCGGCAGACGTGATTGTCGCCCAATTGCTTGGATTGCCCATGCCGCAAATGCCGGAGGGACCGGCGACGATTGTCGTCGCGCCACAAAGGATGAGGTTTGGGGTCAAGTTCAACTACTCGCTTTCATATTTGTCGTCGGATAGCGATGCGCGGGTTTGGCATCAAAACACATCTTACCCATATTCCGTGTTCGGCGACGGCATTGGTTTTGGCGCCGGGCTTGTGGCCAGTTACCATCTGACGGACAAAATCTACATGAACGCGGAGATACTCTATGCCGCTAATGAAATAAGCATGACCCAAAGCGACCACGTGGAAGTCAACCGTGAATATAAAAACAACGAGAGCGCTCTGAGTATCCAGCTCGTGGCCATGTACAATGTTATAAAGCCGCGCCCGATCTCGCCGTATTTAGAAGCTGGACTACGGTCGGACATCGTGTTCATGTCCGATTACGATAAAAGAACCGGATCTGACGCCGGGGTCGTCTTCGGTGCGGGGTTGACCGTTAGGGTATGGCAGCTCACGGGGTATTTGGGCTACAGGGGTGCGCTCAACGTCACAAATTTCGACAAAGACGGCCACGCCGGGATGTTCATCCAGCATTCGGGCGGGCTGACGGTACTGTATTGATTGCAGGGAACGATTTGACAGGGCAATAATGTTTAACCAATCAATTAAAAAATAACCAAAAAGAGGGGAATCCATGAAAAACAGGTTTACGACAATCGCGATTTTGTTTACGATGTGCGCGGCGGTATTTTTGTCCTGCGGCGAGAGCGAAAGCAAAAATTACAGGCTTCTCATTGACGCCACGGAAGGAGGAAACGTTGACTTGAATCCCAAATCATCCGACGGGCTTTTCCCGCGGGGGACTCCAATCACAGTTACCGCGACGCCTTATGCCGGCCATATCCTCGAAAGTATCAGGGTAGCCGGCGGGGAAACTGTCAGGAATGCTAACGCCATTACCATCGTCATGGATGATAACATGACGGTATTCGTCACATTTCGCGAAGGCGAGGGAGACAAAAACATTCCGGTAAATACCATCAACTGGACCAATCCCTACAGCCGCGATCCCGACATATTTTACTTCGGATGGTTCGACGGCAGAGCCCGCGCGAACAGCGATAGGCATCTGGTTCTTGATAACATCCACACCGGTCAAATATGGGACTGGCAGGTGTATCAGCCCGGGTTCAGGTATAACGAGGGCGATTACTTCAGAGTCAGGGTGAGAGCGAGGGTGGAAGGCAATCCGAGACAGTTTGAGATAGGCATACAGATGCACGGCCACCCGTTCACGACGTATGCCGGTTCCTTCCACTATATGTATGAGGTCACAAGTAACGTCGCCACAAATTTTGACGTATGCGTCCGCCCATTGCCGTATACGGCTACCGACCACAACGCCAAATTTTTTATAAGCGCAGGCTCAACAAGCGCCGCCGCGGGTACGCTGATTATAGAAGAGATACACGTTATGCCGTCAAACGAGCAGGAGTGCGGTAGTGGTAGTGTGGGCGGTATAACGCCCAACTGGACTAACCCGTTCAGCCAAATGCCTGTAGTTAACAGCGGATCGCATTCCGAATACGTTAAATTCGGCGCGAACGGGGATATAACCCTAACCAGCCGCAACGGCCCCGGTGATGTGTGGCATGTTCAAATAGGGCAAGACGGGTTTAATTACAACCCGGCCACTAACTACGTTGTAAATATGAGCGGGACGGTCACCGGGACGGCAAGATTTGAAATGATGATTGCGAAGGCGACCCCAAATTATCAGGCCTACACATGGAATGATATAACATTGCCGAACGGCCCTTTCACCCGTGAAATCGCGTTGCACACGGTCCCCGAGGCGGTCGTCGATCCAGACGCGAGAATAACCATAAATTTCAACTACCCGAACAACGGGACAATGGTGATAAGCAACTTCGTAGTTAGCGCGGCACCCAGCGACAATTGGCAACCCAACCACTCCTGCCTGACAGGCGGCGTGTGCAGCGCTATCAATAGTCAAGCAGACTGGAACGCTTGTCCGGACGCGAACAGGGTTCATAATAGTGTTTGCCCTGTTCCCCCGCCGCCGGGCCTTTGGATCAATCCTTACAGTTCCGTGCAGCCTACCGCGCAGGGAGATCTTGCAAATAACGTTACCATTACCTCCGACGCAATAACCGTACGCGGGGTAGTTGCCACGAATGTATGGGACATTCAGATCATTCAGCCGGGATTCGACTACAGCAGAATCGGTAATACTTCACCTAATGCGGCTACCGATTATGCGGTGACCATAACTGGTACAGTTACCGGCGCCCCAATGATTTTTGAGACTATTGTGCAATTATTTGGGGCCCCGTATACTATGTACCTTTGGGGGATGCCGCCAACGCCCATACCTGTGGGCCCGTTCACACGCACAATCAATTTGCGTACTACAGATAACCCCGGGTTTAACGTGCCGAATCCGAACGCTATGTTTGCATTTAATTTTGGCATCTCTGCCAATGCCGGCGGCACCATGACAATAACCAACGTAACGATTACCGGCCCTTAAAAGCAGTAAGGTAAGGCTCATGTTACTAAGCGGCCCTTCGGGGCCGTTTTTTTAAACCATTTTTTTAAAAAGGTTTTAAACCCGAATTGTCCATTAGCCATATTTCCTCTCTTTTCGAGATGTTTTCTAATGGACAATTTTGGTTAAATTCTTTTTTGGGGACGGGGCTCATAAGTTCCCTCTTTCAATCATAGTGCAGGATGTACACTGTACATCCTCACTCACTTCGGGCACAGTTTATCATCCGTAACGCCCCGATACATAAACCCCCCTGCGGTCCCCCATAAGCGGCGACCGCTTACGGGGGACATGTGGGCATACTATCGGGGTAAAAATGTTAAAGTCAAAAGCAAACCACCATGCTCGAATGAACATCGCCCTATCCGTTCATACGACCCTTTGTTGTCCCTTCCTTCACGGAGCGGTGTCGGGGGGTGAGGCGACACATTTTAAAAAAAAGGTTTTTAAAAAAACACCGCACCCCAACTTCGCCCGAATGAACATCGCCCTCCCCATTCATACGATCCTTTGTTGTCCCAAATTTTACGGAGCGGTGTCAGGGGGTGAGGCGGACCTTTTTAAAAAAATGGTTTTTAAAAAGCATCCTAATCCTAATGGAAAATTTGGATTTAACACTTATAAGGCTCTGTGGCGTAGGCCGATGAAATGCTGAAAGATACCTACAATTTATTTTGATGTTAATCGATTAACCCCGTCCCAATCTTCTTCCGGGGGATTATCGATGTATTTTTTGCACATGTCTGCGTATCGCTGGGATGGTGTTAGCATCTTTGGTGTTTTTGATTTTCTGTTTGGTTCCAGAGTGTCTGCCTGGGTGAAGCATTCCAGCGCTTTGTCCCAGTTTCTGCTATAGTAATGATCTATGCCCTGATTGTACAGGTTGAGTAATGCTGACAGGTTTTCTGTTGACTTGTCGTTTTTTCGGCCTATTAGTTCATGGATTGTTACCGGTTCGGATTTTCCTACTACGGTTATCATATCGAGTTTGCGGGTTATGAATTCGTCTTTTATCATGTCGTGTGTGTATTCGCTTATTATGGTGAATACGCCGTAGTATTTTGCCGCGCTTTCGAGTCTTGCCGCGAGGTTTACCGGATCGCCCATCATTGTATAGTTCATTCTCATTGCCGATCCCATGTTTCCGGTTGTGATTGTGCCGGTGTTTATGCCTATACGCATTTGCATGTCGTGTACGATTTCCGGCCACTTGTCGCCCTCGCCGGTCCATTTTTTACGTAGCTCGTCGAGTTTTTGCTGCATGTCGAGCGCTGTGTGGCAAGCTTTTGCGGCGTGGTCGGGGGTGTGCATCGGGGCGCCGTAAAAGGCTATTATCGCATCGCCTACATATTTGTCGAGCGTGCCGTGGCGCGAAAGCAGGATGTCGGTCATGGCGGTCAGATATTCGTTTAGGAGTTCTACCAACTTGGTGGGCGAGCCTAATTTTTCGGAGAAAGTTGAGAACCCGGCGATGTCTGTGAAGTATGCGGTCAGCACTCCTTCATCGCCTCCGAGCTGCGGTTTTTGCTTTTGCGTATACATCATGTCTATGAGTTCGGGAGACAAGTATTGCTTAAACGTGCTATGTAGAAATTTTCTGTTTTTCTCTTCGGTTATGTAGCGGTAGACCATGACCGCTGTGAACGCGGCGGCGATCGTGATCATCGGGCGGACCATCTCTATCCATATCAGCTTAGTATCAAAAATGTAGAACGCACCGACCATGTAGGCGAATAACGCTGCTCCGGCAATTAGAATGCCAAAAAATGGTTTTGTCAAGAATGCTATGAGGGCCGCGGCGAAGCCGACAAAAATGAGCGCTATGAGATCCTGCCGTTCCGTCAGGCGGCGCACGTAGGTGTCTGTGAGAATGGAGTTCAGGATTGAGGCGTGGATCTCGACGGCTGGGTAGCTCTTTTCGTGCGGCGCCGGTTTTATATCGAACAGTGCGGGAGACGACGAACCGACGATAAAAATCCTCCCCTCCATCGGGAAATTTACGTTGTTTTCCATTATGTCGTAGAAACTGAAATACGGAAACGGTTTTGAGCCGCGGCCAAAGTACGTTATTATGTGCAGGTTGTCGCGGCGTAGCGGTATTCTTGCCGACTTACCGAAATCGCGGCGGCCGTTCGGTTCGATGGTTTCAAGGATTTCCGCTCCACCGGTAAGCAGTTCATCGAGAGTGGCGGCGCGCAGTACGGGGAGCGATGATACGAGGATGCCTTTCTCCCGTCTGACCCAAAAATCAAACGTGATGAGTTTTCTGTTTTGCCCTTCTTCCAAAGACAGCCATCCGCCGTCCGCTTCGGTCCGATCGTTGTCTTTCAGGACGGGTATTATTGCGGTAAGTGTTTTGATGTCGTTTGCGGTCAGCCAGTATCGCTCGCCGTCATCGTGAGAGATTTCCCATTCGACATCGGAATCGCGCCAGACGGTGTACCCGCCGCCGATTTCTATCTCGTCTTCGATTGCCATTTTGTCAAACGCTATCGCTTCGTCTCCGCTTCGTAAAAGCGCTTCGGTCAATTCGTATGAAATTCGGCCGGAGCGCGTTTCCAAGACAGTTCTGCCTTCATCGTCTCTGTATAGCGCGATATACGAAGAAACGACTTTCCGTTCGCCCTCTTCAAGCGCGGCGATTTCATCGCGGTCGGCCATAATCATCATGAATTGCGCCTTGGTGAAATCCGGATAGGAGAATCGTATTTCTCCGTTTGATTCCTTAAAAATTTTGAACGGTTTGCCGATATCAATGTATTGCCCGGGGTTAAAAACGATTTCTTCATTCGGTGTGCCGAAGAGCGTGGCGGCTATTCTGATGCTCATTGGCAGGTATACGGTATTGAACTCGCCGAATCTGTATAGCGGTACCATTTCTCTTATGACTTCGTCTCTTGACGCCATGTTCAGGTGCCCTATCTGCTTTGCGGCCTGCGCGTTTTCCGGATAGATGCCGTCTATGATAGTTTTGACGAAGCCAATTTTTTCGAGCAGCGAGTCGGGGAAGATTAGCGCGGATGCCGGGTTTAGCGAGTTGTGCCAGTCCATGTCCATGCGACGGGCTACTTGCGGCGACACGAAGCCGAGGTAATCCCTTTCCTCGGCAAGCGAGAGGCCGAGCGTTACGCGTTCGGAGCGGATTATGGCTTCTTCAAATTGCTTATCGTAGTTTATAAAGGCGGGAAGTATCTCGTCGAGCCCCCGTATGCGTTCCTGCAGCGTTGAATCGCTGGCGTACGCGAGCGAGAGCGCTCTGGAAAACCGATCACGGTGCCGCTGGTCTTCATAATCGTAGAACAGTACGTCGAAAGCGATTGATGCCGGAAAGCGCGAGGAAAGTGACTCCACCATCTTGGCCTGATACCCGCGGTCCCAGTTCCAGTAGGCGCCCATCTTGTCCATACTTCGTTCGTCGATGTCTACGATGTGGATGCCGTAGTCGGGATATCTGTCGTCCGCCATGTCTTCGAATTTGAGGCTGTAGCGCCAATCGTAGGTCGCGTTTTCGAGGTTATCGAACAACTGGACGGCGACGTGATGAAGAAAAAAAGCGATGATTACCGCGAACAACAAGCTCATCGCGAGAACAAACGGTATTTTTTTTAGCGCTTTCATTGATATAATATAGTACATGTTGATGTGCTGAATTATATTTACAGTATTAATCCCCCAATTAACTTTTGCGCTGCGCCGTCCGGCAACATCACAGCTGTAGTGCAGTTGTCGGGCGGTGTGGCGCAAAAGTTAATCGGCACCTTAATAACGGCAATTAAGGAGCGTTATCAATGGCGATAATATTAGACGGAAAATCTTTGGCGAAAAATACGGAATCGGCTTTGTCCGAACGCGTTGGGCGGTTTAAGGAAAAGACCGGCAGAGCGCCGCAACTGGCGACAATCCTTGTGGGGGACGATCCGTCTTCCGCGACCTATGTGAAGATGAAAGGCAACGCCTGCGCCCGCGTGGGAATGTTGTCTGTGCGTATCGAGATGGGAAAAGATACGACAACTGAGCAGCTTGTCGGCAAAATAAACGCGCTCAATGCCGATCCGCTTATCGACGGAATTTTGCTGCAGCATCCGGTCCCGCGGCAGATTGACGAACGCGCCGCGTTCGAGGCGATATCGATTGACAAAGATGTCGACGGCGTAACGTGCCTCGGCTTTGGGCTGATGTCTATGGGGGTAGATGTCTACGGCAGCGCGACACCGGCGGGGATTATGCGGCTGTTCGATCACTACAATATAGAAATAGAGGGCAAACACGCCGTGGTAGTAGGCCGTAGCCCCATCCTTGGAAAACCGATGGCAATGATGCTTCTAAACAGAAACGCCACAGTAACAACCTGCCACTCAAAAACCCGCAACTTATCGGAGCTAATCCGCCAGGCGGATATCGTAGTAGGCGCGCTCGGTAAGCCGGAGTTCATACAGAGCGACTGGATCAAAGACGGCGCGGTGATAATTGACGCGGGCTATCATCCCGGCGGCATAGGGGATATCGACTTAAAAGCCGCTTCCCTCAAAGCAAGCGCGTATACGCCCGTCCCCGGCGGCGTCGGGCCGATGACGATATCGACGCTGATACTGCAAACAATGGAGGCGGCGGAGAAATCGGCGGGGATTAAATCGTGAACGGCGACACGTTCAAATCCGCATTCATCGCCCTCTTCGGCCGCCCAAACAGCGGCAAGTCCACGCTCATGAACACTGTACTGCGGGAACAAATATCAATCGTTACCGCGTTACCGCAGACTACAAGGCAAAACATCAAAGGCATCTACACAACGGACGACACTCAAATAATTTTTGTCGATACTCCCGGAATGCACAGAGGAAAACACGCGCTTAACGAATTGATGAGGGAAGAAGCGATATCGGCGATAACTTCGGGAATGGATTTGATCTGCTACCTTGTGGATTTATCCAGAGATTTTGGCGATGAAGAGAACGACTGCGCCGCAGCCGCAGCGGCCTCGTCGGTTCCTGTTTTGCTTGCGTTTAATAAAATTGACAAGTGCGACGATCCCGATAAAAAAATCAACGCGTTTTTAACGACATACAAAGGGTTTGACAATTCTACTAAAATAAAAATATCCGCTACAAGCCCCAAATCGAGAGACATTTTTTTGAACGCGCTCACTCCGCTCATTCCCGAAGGCCCAAAATATTTTGACGACGATTCATTGACAGACGCGACAATGCGAACGATCGCCGCTGAATTTATCCGCAAGCAAATAATCATAAATACCCGCGAAGAAGTCCCGCATGCCGTATTTGTGGAAATCGAGCTATACAAGGAAACAGCGCAAAAACACGAAATCGTCGCGGGAATACACGTTGAGACAATGGGGCAGAAGGGGATAATCATCGGCTCGAAGGGAGCGTTAATCGAAAAGATAAAAAAGGACGCGCGAAAAGATATTGAAAATTTGGCGGGAATGAGGGTATCGCTAAAATTGCACGTCAAGGTTACGCCGGGCTGGCGTGACGACGCTAATTTTTTAAGGGCGATGTGACATGAAGCCGATATCATGGTATAAATCGTTAAACACGTCAAAATATCGCCGTCAGCACGGATGTTTTTTGATAGAAGGCAAGCGCGCGGTCGATCAGGTGCTAACGTATCATCATAAGAACATTGAAGAATTGATTTGCACCGATGAAACAGCGCCGGATTATAGCGCGGCGTCATTACCGCTTGCGATTTCCGTTCGCACAATCTCCGCTCTTCACATGAAATCTATCTGTACATCCAAAACCCCGCAGGGCGTTGCCGCGCTTCTACGTATACCCGACAATGTTTATACATCGCGCCTCCCCAAAAAAATAAGCGCAAACACAAATACATGCGAACGCATACTGCTTCTTGAACACATCCAAGACCCCGGCAACGTGGGAACGCTAATTCGCACCGCCGCCGCGTTTGGTATAAGCGGCGTAATTTTAAGCGATCAATGCGCCGACCCGTTTTCGTCAAAAGTTATCCAATCGACAGCGGGTTCGCTGTTATCGCTTTTGATACGCAAATCCGGCGAATATATGCTGATGGTTTCCGAGTTGAAGAATCGAGGCTATAAGCTTATCGCGGCTGATGTAGACGGTTCGGAATCGCGCGATTTCAAAATTGATATCCCACACATTTTAGCGCTTGGCAACGAAGGGTCGGGGCTAAGCGATGATCTGCTCGACAAGTGCGATTACCGTATTCGCATTCCCATAATCGCAAGCGGCGCGGAATCGCTAAATGTGGCGGTGTCTGGGGGGATATTGATGTATGTGATGGGTCGTTGAATATTCCACATTTATGGAGCTTAATCTTCCCTTAAAGTCCAATATTAACCCGGCGGTAATTGACCTTGACGTTAAAATCAAAGTCTTTTAAACCTTTTAAAGTCTTTAAAATCAAAACCTTTAAATTCAAAATCTTTTTTTGGTGACAGGGGCTCCGCCCCCGTAACGCCCCCATTTTAAAACCGACTTACGCTAAAACCCTTATCCTAAAACCCTACGGTCGGGTGTAATGCTAAAGTCAAAACAAGTCGATGGTGTGGTTTTGTTTTTGATTTTAG
>JAITUP010000052.1 GCA_031286265.1 Chitinispirillales bacterium
TGCGGTCCCCCATAAGCGGCGACCGCTTACGGGGGACATGTGGGCATACTATCGGGGTAAAAATGCTAAAATCAAAAACAAAACCACACCATCGACTTGTTTTGACTTTAGCATTACACCCACCCGTAGGGTTTTAGGATACGGGTTTTAGCGTAATTCGGTTTTAAAATGGGGGCGTTACGGGAGATAGGCTATGCTCGAAGTGAGTGAGGGTGTACAGTGTACACCCTGCATTATGATTGAGAGAGGGAACTTTGAGCCCCTGTCATCAAAAAAGAATTTGATTTTAAAGACTTTAAAGGCTTTGATTTTAACGTTGAGGTCAATTGCCGCCGGGTTAATATTTTTTTAAAAAGCATCTTAATTTAGGGGTTAATGCCTCACCCTCCCCACCGTTACCCCGGTGTAAATGCTTGGCCAGAAGCGCATTGTAGTATTTCCAAAATCCCAGTCACGGTAAAAATTACCGGAGGGTTCGTGGGTTACCGTTTCGGAAAAACTGTCGAAAATGGCGTTCAGGCTCACACCGCCGGAGATTGCGAGAAACGATAGCGGGCGGTAGCTTCCGCCCAAGCGGAGTTTGTAGTAATCGTTGGAAGTCATGTTGATGTTGATATTGATTATCGGAAGAGCGAGCTCAGGGGCACGGTCTTCCCAAGAATTATTTTCAGTGGTGGTGCCGGAGGGGGGGGAGTCACTGATGGCCAAATCATCATCCCACTCCGGCCCCTCAGGATATTCCATCCGCTCCTGCTTGCTGCCGATGCTCTGCCAGACAAAATCGAGATTCGTGGTAAATCGCCCGTTCATGCCGAAGCGCGTACCAAATCCCCATCCGATTGTCCAAAAATTATTCGCGTGGCCGGAGTTTCTGGTATATTCGTTGTGCGCGACACTGCTGTATTCAAACAGGTTATAAAATCGCGATGTCCCGGTACGCAGCGACGTATAAACTTCGCCGGTCACATCGACATACATCGTTGCGTCATATATCCCGTTACCGACGATGCTGAGAATGCCAATGGGTGTTTTCTCGCTATGCCGGGCGAAGTTGACAAGACCTATCTGCCGTCCGCTTTTCGATGCGACGTTGAGTAATCCCGCCTGAAGCCGCCCACCGTCATTCGCGGCGTTAAGCAGACCCGCCTGAAATTGTCCCGCGTCGTTTGCGACGTTGAGTAACCCCGCCTGAAAATGCCCGACATCCCTTGTGGTATTGATTAACCCTGCCTGAAAATATCCGACGCTGCCGGCGGTATTAATCGGCCCGGCCTGAACGGATTCGAGTTCGCCAGCTATGTTAACCAGCCCAAACTGGCTTTCTCCCACACCTCTCGCGACAGGGAAAAATTGAACGTTGTTGCCCGTCCCATAGGCAAAACTCAAGCCGAAAACGCTTGCGTTGAGAGAATATGATTGATAGAGCGTACTCTCGGCCCCACGGGCGACGGTCGCTCTCCTTCGCATGAGCCTCATGTCGCTCATACCTAACGACGTCGTTCTGTTCAACGCGACGACGACATCACTTGACATCCATATTTGGGACGGCGTCTCTACTTGTACGACATATCGCCCCGGAGCGATTCCGAGGTTCATCACGCGGCCTCGCGCTTTATGAAGCTCGGCGAACAAATGCCCGTTCGCGTCCCTGATGAAAAAACGCCCTTCGACATCGTGAGCCAAAGAGAGAACGGCGCTCGTTTCGCGCAGATCGGTCAGCACGATATCCCCGGTTCCCGCCAAATTCATATCACGGTTCGGATGCTGCGTCCCCACAATAGTATTCTGTGTGCTTCGCAGCGTTTCGTTGAACGCAAACTGGTACGCTTCGTTGATAGTTACCCTGCCGTCGCCCGTCAGATCGGCGGCTCCGCGCATTCCGCTCAAGAGCGCGTGTGTGAAATAACCGCCCCTTATACGATCGCTCTCCTGACTTTTTTCGTTTGCGTTGCTCGATGTCAAAAAAACGTAGCCTCTCATGTCGTAACTCGCGTCCGACATAAACGCCGGTTGCAGCGTGCCGCCCCTCGTGCGCGTTATAGCGCCCGACCCGCAAGCATCAATAACCGCGACACGGACATCCGCTTCGAGCGCGCTCACGGCGCTGCGAAACATGGTCCATGTGAGCGTCTCGTGGCCCAACTTCAACCCGTCCGCGTCCGCGTGACCGCTGTAATAAACGAAAACCTCGTGTCTGGCATCCGGCGTGCGGGCCCTGTTAGCGGCAATAAGTTCGTTCAGGTGCACAATGCCGTCAAAAAGTTCTCTAGTGCGCGGATTCGCGAGTATAACCGCGTTGCTCCTGTCAACCCCGCCCATATCGAGCAACACAGACGCGAACGCCTCGGCATCGGCGACGGCATATCGCAGCAAGACCCGACCCCTGCCGCCGTTATTCGCGCCGGCCGAAAGTAAATAGCGGTTGACCTGCGTCTGACTGCTCAACGCATCGGCAATTGATGCTACCGTCAGCGTCAGCAACAGCGACGTGATTGTGACGATTTTAGGCATGTTTGTCAATTTATACTTTCTCCATCGTTTGATTTCATAAGCGTAAACGCCGTGACCTGCCGATTTTGCGGCAGTAACATATTGTCAAGCGGATGTTCCTTGTCTTCCAGTATCATAGTGACACTGTCCAATTCAAAACTGTCGGAAGCCGTTATCAAATAAAACGCCTCGTATTCCGGCGCGTCGTCGAGCTTATAAGATGTCTTCAGCGCGACCGGGCGACCGGGGGTCAAGCGTACCGCTTTGCCGTCGTTGTCGGACAGGTGAACGGTCATAACGCCCAATCCGTCTATGCTGACGAGCGCCCCATAATACGACTCCGACACGATGTAGCGTAATTGCAAGCGGTCCCCGGCCTGTACGTGTGTTCCGGGCGTAAGTTTTTCCACCGCGTTGCCCGCCTTCCGCCAAACCTCGATGGTCGGAGACGACACTTCGCCGCCAATCTCGCCCTTAATACGGTCTTCGTAGACCACCATGGCCGCCCCGGTAACTTCATCCGCCAAAAATATCCACGCGGGGACGAGAATCAGCAGCGACGCGCAGACAACGGCTGGAATCGCCCAGCGTGAAACACCGCCGCGTCCCCACGATCCCCAAAAACCGTACACAGGAACGGTTGTCGGCTCCATATTCGGCAATTTTTCCGCGGATGACGCGGCCTCGGCCTTCCGTGCCATCTCCTCCGGCGGAAACTTCGCCAGCATCTTCGCGTCGCTCTCCCTAAGCGCTTCGATCCGCCCGCGCAACTCGCCGTCAGACTTCTCAAGCGCGGCGATGGTCTCGCACTCCTCCGCCGGCAACGCGCCATGCAGATACCACTCTAACTTCCATTTAGGAATATAGTTTGTGCCCACAATCCCCTCCGCCACAGGATTCGTATTTTGTTTTTTTACTCCACAATTTCTATTCATATTTCCTCCAATTCTTTCAAAGTCTTCCGCAACCCCCTCAACCTCTTGCGCACCCCGCTTTCCGACATGTTCATCGCCAGAGCGGTCTCTTTCAGCGTCATGCCGTCGACCAAATGCAGCGTGGCGATAGTACGGCTCGATTCGGGATGCCGGTCAAAAAGTTTTCGCAGAACGCTGCGGCTCTCGACTTCCGTCTCAATATCGTCCGAACACGCGATCCGCTCCAAAAGCGTCTCCCCTTCCGATGCCTTGAAGCGGTTCACGGGGCTCCGCAGCGCTTTCAGACACTGATTGGTCGCTATCCGCCAAAGCAGGCTCGTCGGATGGCTCCCGCGATATTTGCCCCGCTTGCCGAGTACAATGATAAATACCTCCTGAGCGACATCGACAGCGCCGTCGGTGTCGCCAAGCATCTCCTGACAACGCCTCAATACCATAGGCCAATATTTTCTAAAAAGTTCCTTACTAGGATCCACGCGCGCTATCCTGAAAATGTGTCTATATTAGTTAAATCCCTGAAACATTCAAAAGTGTTACTTTAAAATTTTAAAAATACAAAATATTTTTACCGACAATGCGGGTAGCCGGCCCCGACGGTACGCCTGAATCGTCGGATATGTGGAATTTGGGGCGGTTAGGGCGGTGATTGGCGTATTCGGGAGGCATTGCTCAATTAAACTCCCGCGCCTCCACATCCCCCTTGCCCTTAAACACCAGCGCCGCGAACTTGATGTCGTCACGGCCGGCGAAGCGGGCGTCCTTCATATATTTCTCCATCTGCGCCTCCGCTTCGGCGAATTTAACGGCGATCTCTTCTTTCGTAGCGTCAGTTTTGACGTATTTGACCTCGAAGACGTATTCGTATTTGATGTTACGCTTCGCGGGATGTTTTTGCAGGTAGATGTCGGTGTAGCCGTTTATGTTTTCATCTTCGGAGACGGGCAGATACAAGCCGTTGACGAAGAGCGTCGCAAGCATCATAGCTTTAACGTACTTCTCATCGAATCTTTGCAAGTCTCTGTTTGAGAGGCGCTTGAGAATGCTTTCAGCGAAGTAGCCTAAATATGGTTTCATATCACCGTTTGCCAGATTTATGACGGTTTCGGTCAGCTTGGACATACTTGCGCTCTCTCCGTCATCCGGGATATCTATGATGTAGGACGTTATATATTCCCAATACAGGGTCTTTATTGAGTAGTTTGGGATTATCAGCTTTGTTTCGCCGAAGTCCGTTGTTCCGCCCACTGTCAGCATGCCCAAATAAAACAGGAGCGAGGTAAAATATTCTTCGCGATTGAGTTCTTCAAGCGAGAACTTTTCAACTATATAGGTTGTTGTGCTTCCGTTTAGCATTATTTCGAGTAATTTTTCCCGGTTGCCTGGGGTTTCGGTAAGCCTGCGCAGACGCCCGTAGTCGGTTTTCAGATTGGCGTCGACTATCTGATCCGGCTGTTTGCCAAACTGCAGAACTTGGTCAAAGAGGTAGAAAATCATTTGCGAATTATATACCTTATCTTTGCCTCTTTCGCTGAACATGTAGCCGTTGTAATACGCTTCCATGTCGACTTTAATCAAATTTCTATCGATCCCGGCCTCCGCCATTATCCATTCGACCTCTTCCATCGTAAAACCGAATATTTCATTATATTTGGGGAAAAGGCTGTAATCCGTTGAAATGTTGAATCCGCTGGTCAGGTCGTTTGCCATCATGGGGGTGATGCCGGTGATGAATATCCGCCTGAGCATTGAGTTGGTTTCCGCTTTCAGGATTTCGTAAAACTTGCGGACCGTGCCGCCGGCCTGCACCTCATCCTTATAAGTTTTCCCTAAAGCTATGAGATTATTAGCGAAATGGTCGTATTCGTCTATGATAACAAAAATGGGGACGCCCGCGCTACGGGTCGACGTAAAAGCGACATCCAGCGCGTCAACGCCCGGTTTTTCTTTTACAATACGGCCAATATCCCGCTCCGCGTTTGGAAGGATATTCCTGTAGCCCTCCAAAAAATCTATCACCCGCTCCTGAACTCTGCGCCAGAAAGACTCTTTGAACTCCTCTCGGCTGTCCGTGTCTAATCCGGAAAAATCAAACCGCATAATAAGATAGCCGCCCTGCTCCGGCGTAGGATTCTTGCCGATGTAGAGATTGCCAAAAAGGGACTCAAACTTATCTTTCCGATTTAAATCGTAATAATTCTCCAGCACCGACAAAAACAAGCTCTTGCCAAACCTACGCGGACGGACGAGGAACTGAGTCGGGTTATTCTCGTTTTCTAAAAGCTCAATGTACCGGGTTTTATCTACATAAACGTAGTTCTGCTCAATTATACGGGCAAAGTTTGATATCCCATACGGTAATTTCTTGGGCATAAAATCGCTCTCCTACAGGAAATATTTTGATAATACCCTCACATAATATACTTTATGCCATAAACTCTATGCCCAAGAATCCTTTTGATAACCTTTCTATGGAATAAAAATCTTTTTAAAATAAAAACTCCGCTCTCGGCATAATATATTTTTGAGATTCGATATCGCATAAAAACCAAGCGCCCTAAGTCTCATAAATTTAGGGAGGAGGAGGTATTTGGTATGGCCAGAGTCTTTAATTTCTCCGCCGGGCCGTCGGTATTGCCCGAAGAGGTGCTGAAAATCGCGGCAGGAGAAATGCTCGACTATCAGGGAACGGGGACATCGGTAATGGAAATGAGCCACCGGTCGAACGCTTTCATCGCCATCGCGAAAGACGCGGAAACGCTCTTGCGCGAGCTGATGGAAATTCCCGAAAACTACAAGGTGCTGTTCGTTCAGGGCGGCGCGTCAACCCAGTTCGCTATGACGGCGCTTAACCTCATGGGGCGATCGGAAAGCAAAACGGCCGAGTTCGTTAATACGGGTATGTGGTCTAAAAAAGCAATCAGCGAAGCGAAAAGATTTGGCGAGGTGAAAATCATTGCTACATCGGAAGACAAAAATTTCAGCTATATACCGGAATTAACGAAAGACATGTTCGACCCCAAGGCATCATACGTCCACATCACCGCGAATAATACGATTTTTGGAACGCGTTACAGAGAACTGCCGGACACGGGCGATGTTCCGCTTGTGACCGATATGTCGTCGAGTATCCTGTCCGAGCGTTATGATGTGACAAAATTCGGGCTGATCTACGCCGGCGCTCAAAAAAACATGGGCCCCGCGGGCGTGACGACTGTCATCATCCGCGAAGACCTGATCGGCCGTGAATTTGATATCACACCCACCATGCTCAAATACAAAATCCACGCCGAAAACGAATCGATGTACAACACGCCGCCGTGCTACTCTTTATACATAATGAAACTCGTATTCGACTGGCTCAAAAATAAGGGCGGGGTTGCGGCAATACAAAAAATCAACGAGGACAAGGCCGCGATTCTGTATGATTTTTTGGATAAATCCAAACTTTTTAAAGGCACGGTCGAACCTAAATTCCGTTCGCTGATGAACGTTCCGTTCGTTCTGCCGTCCGAAGACCTTAACGGCGCTTTTATCAAGCAGGCGACCGCTGTCGGCCTCATTAATCTCAAAGGTCACAAATCGGTAGGCGGAATGAGAGCAAGCATCTACAACGCGATGCCTGTTGACGGCGTTAAGAAACTGGTCGAATTTATGAAGGAATTTGAGTCGAAAAACGGATGATCGTATATTTCGGCATAACATTTTTTATTGAGGAATAACCATTATATGCACAAGATCCAAACCCTGAACAAGATCAGCCCAATCGGCCTCGATCTCTTCCCCCGCGACGACTACGAAATCGCATCCGAAATCGTTGAACCCGACGCGATTATCCTGCGTAGCTTCAAGATGCACGACATGGAAATCCCCAAGTCCGTGAAATCTGTGGCGCGCGCGGGCGCGGGCGTCAACAACATACCCGTTGACAAATACACCGAACGCGGCATAGTCGTTTTCAACACTCCGGGCGCTAATGCCAACGGTGTCAAGGAGCTGGTCCTCGCCGCCCTTTTCATGTCTTCCCGCCGCCTCGTAGCCGGAATCGAGTGGGCAAAAACGCTCGCCGGTAAGGGCGACGAGGTTGAAAAACTTGTCGAAAAGGGCAAGAGTGATTTCGCCGGTCCGGAAATCATGGGCAAGCGCCTCGGCGTAATCGGTCTCGGCGCGATCGGCGTGATGGTGGCCAACGATGCCGTTGAGCTCGGCATGGAAGTGATGGGCTACGACCCGTTTATCTCGGTGGATGCCGCGTGGAAACTGTCGCGCAATGTCAAACAGGCCAAAGGGCTCGAGAGCCTGCTTTCCGAATGCGACTACATCAGTCTGCATGTCCCGCTCAGCGATAAGACGAACGGGATGATCAACAAGGCGCGTTTCGCCATAATGAAAAAAGGCGCGCGTATCCTGAACTTCTCCAGAAGCGCGCTTGTCGACAATGCCGATTTGGTTGAAGCGCTTGCCGACGGGACAGTCAGCGTTTACGTTACCGATTTCCCGACCGACGATCTTTTGAAACAGCCGAACGTAATCCCGATACCGCACCTCGGCGCGTCCACGCCAGAGGCGGAAGATAACTGCGCGGTAATGGCGGTAAATCAGACAAAGGCGTTTTTGGAATTCGGCAATATCAAAAATTCGGTGAATTTCCCCGAATGCGAAATGGATTTTAGCGGCCATACCCGTATGGTGATAGCAAACAAAAATGTCCCGATGATGGTAAGCCAGATTACAACTCTGCTTGCCAAGGAAAAAATCAATATCGCCAATATGCTCAACAAAAACAAGGGGGATTTGGCATACAATATCATAGATATCGATGGGGATTTGCCGGCCGGATTTGAAGAGAAAATTCGATCTATCGAGGGAATTATCATGATTAGAATTATACGGAGATGAATATTTTTTATATTATATAGTGGCCCCACTTTAAAATAGCGCCTACATCGCCCGACGACTGCACGTTACTCCGTGATGTCGTCGGACAACGCGGATGCAATTTTAAAGTGGAATGAGTATATTAATACCATGCGTAAAGTTAAGACCGACAGCATTGACCCTGAAGGCCAGACCATCGCCCTTGAAGTGACTGGCCCGTCGGGTAACGTCCTTTTAGGCAAGGGAGCGTCCATAACGCCCGCCCTTGGCCGACGGCTCCGTAATTGGGGTGTCGATTTTGTGTTTGTTGAGGGCGAAGACGACTGCGAAGAAAGTGTCAAAATCAAAGCAAAAACACCAGAGGAAATAAAAAATGAACTCTATGATTTATTCCTCGGTACACTCGATAACGTGCGCATGAGAACGATATTCGATGCCGTATATACGCATAAACTGCGAAAATTAGACGGAGGGTTGGAACATGCAACAAAACAAGATGCGTGACGACATATGGCAGCGCCTCCAGTCGGTGAAGAATTTGCAGACTCAACCCGCCATGGTTGCGAAAATAACGCAGATGTTGCAAAATCCGGCCACCAACGCCAGCGAATTAGGGGAATTCATCAAATCCGATCCCATGCTCGCGTCAACGGTTTTGCGGCTCGTCAACTCGGCTTTCTACGGCCTGCCCGGGCGCGTGGGGAGTATTAACCACGCTCTCGTCCTGCTTGGATTCTCTACCGTCAAAAATATTGTGCTGTCCGCCTCCATGCTCGAAATGTTCAAAGTCGATACGGGCAGCAGCAAATTCTGCGCTACGGAACTTTACAAGCACTCGCTTGCCTGCGGCGTGATTGCCCAGTATCTCGCCCAAACTACGGGCTACGAGCAAAAGGAAGAATGTTTTGTCGCGGGACTCGTCCACGACATAGGCAAAATGATAATACTTCAGGTACTTCCCGAAGAATTCAAACACGTGATTGAATGCGCCGATAAAACCAAAATTCTGTTCTACGATTCCGAACGCAAATTGCTCAGCGTAAGCCATCAGGAGGTTGGCGGCATGCTCGTGGAGCAATGGCACCTGCCGCCGCAGATACAGGACGCGGTCTCGTCCCACCACAACCCATCGCCTGATTCCAAACTCACTGCAATAGTACACTGCGCCGACGTATTTGCGAGGGTACTGGGCTATGGAAACGGCGGCGACGACAAAATCCCGGAAATCAGCGACATCGCATGGAACATGCTCAAACTCGGCAACGTTAATTTAGCAAACATGTTTGACGATATCGAAAAAGAATGGCAAAAAGCAAACGCCTATTTTTAGATATGTGTTATATCGATTTTCAGCCAGATTACAGTACAATATACAGCCAAAACGGAATCATCACGACACCGCCCAAGAGGCTGACCGCCAAAATCGACGATGTGAACTCCTCATCTAACTTGAACTGCGCCGCGATTACCGCGACGGTGACGGCTGTGGGTAGCGTCATCAGCAAAACTGCCACGCCGACTACGTCTTTGGGGGACGATGGGAAGAGTGTTTTCATTATGACGAGCGTTATCAGCGGCAGGATAAGCAACTTTCCGACGACTGACAGCAACATCGGCAAAACATTTTTTCCAAACGATCGGAACCGCAACTTCCCGCCCACGGCTATGAGCGCGAGTGACAACCCCATTGTCCCCACATTTTTCAAAATGATTTCGCATATCCAAAACGCTTCCTCAAAAGCAATCGGCAACGAGGCGCCGCCGCCCGCGCCGAACCCCAGCGCGTCGGCAACCCAAGCGTAGGCGATCCCCGCAAACGATGCCAGTAAAATAGGGTTGACGAGCGCGGCGCGTATGGAATTGACGATCCCGCTCCCCTTTTTATCATCGGCGCATAAACCGATCATCACGAATGAAACGATCACGAAAATAGGCATGGACACCGCATTGACAACAGCCGCAAGCAAAAAACCATGCTCGCCATAAGCCGATTCGGCCAGCGGGAAACCCATGTAGGCAACGTTCGACCAGTAGGTGCAGAATATCATCACTACCGCGATTTTTTTATCGAGGCGCAGAATGACGGATATCAAGATATAGATCAAAAAAATCGCCAACATGGATAAAAGCGTGGCAAAAATGAAATCGGTGTTCAAAAGGCTGCTGAAAGGCTGAGTAGCCATCCCGACAAAAATGAGCGCCGGTAGCGAGATAAAATAAACAAACCAATTCAAAAATGACTGATGCGCATCGGTCATTTTCCCGGTGCGCGACAAAATATTGCCCAATCCGAGAAGGGCAAAAACGGGAAAAGTTATGCGGATGATTTCTAAGAGTTTTACAGTATCCATGAGCGTATAATATACATTATTTACGTGCTTGCCTTCATTATATTGTCTTAACGTATTTTAACCCAAATTTTCCGTTAGGATGCTTTTTTAAAACCATTTTTTAAAAAGGTCCGCCTAACCCTCTGATGCCGCTCCGTAATGTTTGGGACAACAAAGGGTCGTATGAACGGTGAGGGCGATGTTCATTCGAGCGAAGTTGGGGTGTTTGGTGAAAAAACCTTTCCTTTTTTTGCACCACCTACTTTCCATATTTTCGAAATACTATTTGCTTTGTATTGCTATAATAAATTTCTACCGAACACCACCAACACCCATATACTATACTTAAATATAAGGATAAAACGACAAAATAACCCAAAATACCTAAAAGGAGGGTGGAAAATGCGGAAATTGATGGTTTTAGCGGCTTTTGTGGCTGGTATGGCGGCTGGCGGAGGGTACGCGCAGGAGATGCCGGTGGAAATACGGAGGTTTTTGGAGAACTATCCGAGGGATACCACGAATTGGGGGCCATTAACTTTCAAAGAACGGGGAAGTATTCCTGATTCTGTACAAATGGGAGATTTAAGGTTTAGAGTTCTTCAAGTGCACAGATTTAAACGGAATATCTCTCTTGGTGACTATCCAGATACAGTCGCTCTCAGCGAGGTTATTGAACCAAGTGGCTTTTGGCGTATTTTGATAACGGCGCACAATAAGCCGTTTTATGAATTAAGGTTAGACAATAGAACTGGAGAACCAAGAATTACTGAAGGTAGCTTCTCTGCTGGTTCTGATCCTAGGTGCAATTTATGGAGACCATTACTGGAAATATATCCTGAATCAGCCGGAATTAATCCGGTATTAGTTACCGTGGCTTGTGAAATTAGTCCTAGGGGATCTCATCGATTCCTTTATTTCAAACAACTTGGCCCACGAAAGATATATTATAGCAGCATGCGCGGAGTTAGTAACACGTTAGATTCACTATTTAGCGCTTCTATAGAAACTTTGGATGACAGTAGGATATTAATGGAATATCTAAAAAAGCGTGGCGGTGCTTATATAGATTGGGCTAATAGAGGCAATAGAAGTAATAACACAAATGCAAGTATGAAACCAATTCCTCTTGAAAGCATTATCGTGATGCCGGAAGAAATTACAGGATGCCCACTTAGCCCTTAGAGGGGGAATATTTATATTTATAATAGTTAACAAAATTAATTTTGTCAAGAGAG
Organism: Chitinispirillales bacterium; assembly: GCA_031286265.1. GTDB lineage: Bacteria > Fibrobacterota > Chitinivibrionia > Chitinivibrionales > Chitinispirillaceae > GUT77. The sequence continues at coordinate 11,869 of JAITUP010000052.1, forward strand.
GAGGAGAGCGATGAGAGGTTATATTGGTAATAAAATTGTGTTCGCTTTATTCGCATTAGCACTCATAAGTTCAGATGTTAGCGCGAACGCGGATCTTTCTACTTTTTCCTTTTTTAAGCAAGAGGGTAATCTTACTTGTTGGGCGGCATGCATTCGTATGATAATGATGTACTATGGCGTTGTTAAGGATGAAGATGAGAACAATCTTGAAATGGATATTCGCAGGCTTGCGTTTGGCACATCTGATACGGAGCCTGCGCCTAATCTCCCGTATGATCTCTTCCCAACAGGCGAGTTGCTTTTTCGCTTATTGCACCACCCGGGTCGCCTAATCACCTGGGTTCCTATTAGCCCAGATGACATAGCATATTATATAGGACGTGGGCTACCTATTATAGCTGCGACAAAATATCTTAATAGTGCTGGTGATATTGATAGTACTAGTCCTGGACACATGTACGTAATCACAGGGTATAATGGAAGCGGCAATAATATGATACTGACTCTTGCTGACCCTAACAGAAGAGAACCTAGATTTTACTATCCTGTAAGGTATTCTGAATTTATTACTAGTCGCCCTATAGACGAAGAAGGTACCGCTGCCGAGCGATGGGTAGGAAGTATTGTCTTACTAGAACGACCGCCGTATATTTTCACGACCAATCGTGAAATGAAGAACATTTTTGTATACAATACTTCCTTATCGACTAAAACGATTAACGCCGCTTTAAGTCGAACAGAATCCAGGTCATTTTTGTTTGAGCGAATTATTCTTTGGGGCACTTCCACGCCTTTTGAAGAGCAGCTAGTTTTCGACAGTACCATGTTTAGTATCGACATAATGCCGAATTTCAGATTTACCCAGAATCCGGTTCTTAGATCCCCTCAAGCTTTGCGTGTACTTAGAGGTGCGCGGAATATCAGGCTTATGGCACTTAACATTGACGGCGACGAAGCGATTCACAATGCTGGTGAGTTAGACCTTTTGAGTTTAACGGTGTCCTCGGCATCGGGCCCTGCAATACACAATGCGGGCATGTTGCGGATTTATCACGGCTATTCCGTTCGCGAAACCTTTCCTGTGGTAACTGCGGCATCAGGCAACGCAATACACAATACCGGTGTCGGAACGATAACCATTTCGAATACAATAGTGACCGCGGCATCAGGCAACGCAATCTACAACACTGCTAATATGGGAAGTATAAGTATCTTGAATGGAACAGTGTCTTCGGCTTCAGGTTATGCCGCAATCAATAATGCCAGTGGTGGTACTATAAATCTCAACGGCACAACGGAGGTTAGCACGGCATCCGGCAATGACGGGGTTGCTATTTACAACGATAACCCCTTTGGCAGGCTTTATCTTGGCGACAATCCTAACATTATCGGACGTATTGAGGGATTTAGGGGATGGGGAGTGGTCGTTCGCGTCACATTTAACCCGGATGACGACAGGATATACACCTTTGTTCCGCGTAATTTAGATGACGGCGATGTAGTGGTTGTCAACGGCGCTAATTTCATCGACAATTTCGAATTTATCGATTCCACTTCTGTTTTTGTCCCGAGAGGAAACGATATCGTCGCTTTTTCCACTTGGCGTCGGCGTATAATAAGCAGGCTTTTTGGACCGTCCAGAACAATCCGCGCGGCCTCATCCTCCGCTAGACCGGGTTATGAACTTCTCTTTGTCGACAACATGACCTATGAAGAGCAGGTGACCATTGGCAGCGATCTGCCGGATATAACAATACGTTCAAGCGACTCATCGGCCACTGCTCAGCCGAC
>JAITUP010000201.1 GCA_031286265.1 Chitinispirillales bacterium
GCTAAAGTCAAAACAAGTCGATGGGGTGGTTTTGGTTTTGATTTTAACATTTTACCCCGATAGTATGCCCACATGTCCCCCGTAAGCGGTCGCCGCTTATGGGGGACCGCAGGGGGCTACGTTATCGGGGCGTTACGGGGCAGAGCCCCGTCCCCAAAAAACAAAGCCAAACTCAATAGATAATTGCCGCCGGGTTAACAGTCCGATTATCGTTTCCACAATTTCCGCGTCCCCACATAGATTCTTCTGAAGTAGATGATTGTCGGCACGATTATTATCACCACGAAACTACCCGCGAAGCCGTTGTTGTAGAGATTCAAACCGCCGTTTATATCCCCTATGAAAACTGCTATGAGGACGTGAAGGAAACCGGTGGCTATGCCCCACCTCCAGCCGTATTTACCGGCTATGGGCGCGAGGCCGGTTGAAAATAGCACCGCGAGGATGTTGATGGGAGCGGTCGCTTCCATATAATTGAAATGCGTGGCGGCTATGCTTCCTATGAGGATCGGTACGGTGTTTTTAACGTGTTTACCTGTGGCGGCGAAGCCCGATACCGTCAGTATTCCTCCCAGAACCGGGCCGTTTATCGGTATGTTCATGAGGAGCATAACGCCGGTTGTCAATATGCACATTACGCCGATGTTTATGTAGCAGGTGGTTCCGTATTTGGCAAAATAATCCGGCTTTTCCGGGTCTCTTTCGTTCATGAGTTTTCTGAACTTATCGATATCGATTAGCGGCTTATCCGCAAACAGCCCATACGCGATCAGCGCGGCGGCAATGGTAAAGATGAGAATTGCTAAGTGCAATGTATGCGAGGTATCCCAATAGTTTTCGGGTATTATCTCTATTCCGATGCTGCGGAAGAACCCGGCGAACATTGTTGCTATAAAGCCTCCGGCGATACCGCCGTTGTAGAGACAAAAGTTGCTGTGCATCCGCTTCACATATTGCGTAACCGTCGGGAAAATAAATCCCGCGAACAACCCGGCCAAAAGCCCAAGGATAATTTTGGCGAAACTCGTGCTTTCATCCAAAAAAGCGATTTCACTGACAATAGGCGCCATTGTTGAGCTTACCATCGCCAAAACGGCAAGCTCCGTGGGGTCTATCCTAGAACACCGTCCGTGAAGAAAAACACCGGCCATTATCGGCAGCGTGTTGAAGAAATTTTTACCGAAAAGCGAAAAACCGATGGTCAAAAAAAGCGCGGCTATAATCCTGCCGCTCGGATTGCATTTAACCAGCACAAGTAATAAAATATTGAGGAAAAGCAAAAACGCGGAATTGATAAGCGCCGCGCCCACACCGGCTAACGCCACGTAGTCGGTTATCAAAACGCTTCTCGACGTGTTGATCTTGTAGAGACCTCGCAATATTTGTTCCGGTGTGTCTAAAATCAGGGCTGCCGCTGTGAGCAGGGCGCAGATGCAAAGCATGACATAGTAATCGGCGGGGATTTTATACCCCGCCGATCGTTCCACAAGACTATTAGGTGTTGGCGGCATCGTTATCTTCCGCGTTTTCCACATTGTTTCCGTTTTCATCCTCTTCCGGTTCACGCGCTTTGAACACCACCGCGCCAAGCGGCGGTAGCGTCAGCATAAGCAGTTGGTCGTGCCCGTGCCATGAACAATTTTCAGTTTCCATGCCGCCGGCGTTGCCTATGCCGCTTCCGCCATATTCTTTCGCGTCGCTGTTAAAAACTTCCTCCCAAAAACCGGCGATAGGAACGCCGACACGATAACCCTGCCGAGGCTCCGGCGTGTAATTCAAAACAACGAGTATACGGTCATACTTACCCGGCCCCTTCCTTATAAAACCGAGGATGCTCTGCTCCCAGTCGTTGCAATCTATCCACTCAAAACCCTTGGGGTCAAAGTCGTAGTAGTGCAACGCGGGCTCTTTTCTATAGATGCGGTTCAAATCGCTGACCATGAGCTGTATCCCACTGTGCCGCTCCCATTGTGTCAGTTCCCAATTTAGATTACGGTCGTGATTCCACTCGACAAACTGCGCGAATTCGCCGCCCATGAATAATAATTTTTTGCCGGGATGATTAAACTGATAACTCAATAGCAAGCGTAAATTCGCAAATCGCCGCCAGTCGTCGCCGGGCATCTTGTTGACAAGGGAACCCTTCCCGTGGACGACTTCGTCATGCGACAAAGGCAATACGTAGTTTTCTGTAAACGCATAGAGCATACTGAACGTCAGTTCGCTGTGGTGATATTTTCTGTATACCGGATCCTTGCTCATATACAGAAGCGTATCATGCATCCAGCCCATGTTCCACTTCATCCCAAACCCAAGCCCGCCAACATAAGCCGGTCGCGAAACCATCGGCCACGCGGTCGATTCTTCGGCGATCGTTTGTACATCGGGGAACGATTTGTAAATTTCCTCGTTCATCTGCTTGAGGAACGATATGGCTTCCAAGTTTTCCCTGCCGCCGAACTGATTCGGTATCCACCCGCCTTCCTTGCGCGAGTAGTCGAGATAGAGCATAGATGCGACGGCATCTACGCGTATCATGTCTATATGATACTTGTCGAGCCAGAATATCGCGCTGCTCAAAAGGAACGCTCTCACCTCGTTACGCCCGTAATTGAATATGTAACTCGTCCAGTCGGGATGAAATCCTTTTTTGGGGTCGGCGTGCTCGTACAAGCAGGTCCCGTCATAATAAACAAGCCCATGCTCGTCGCCGGGAAAATGCGAAGGTACCCAGTCGATAATTACGCCTATATCGTTTTGATGCAGATAGTCGACTAAATACATAAAATCCTGCGGTGTTCCAAAACGGCTGGTCGGGGCGAAATATCCGGTGGTCTGGTATCCCCACGATCCGCCGAAAGGGTGCTCCGTTATCGGCAAAAATTCTACGTGCGTGAATCCGAGCCTCTTACAATATTCCGCAAGCTCGGGCGCGGCCTCTCTGTAGCTGAGCCAGTCGTCCGCGTTTTCGCTTTTGCGCTGCCACGATCCGAGGTGTATTTCGTATATGGATATTGGGGCGTTGAGACTGTTTTTATCCTTGCGTTTTTTCATCCAGTCTTTATCACCCCACTTGTAGTCGAGTTCCCACACAACGGGTGACGTCGCGGGGGGCTGTTCCCAGAAGTACGCAAACGGGTCGCCCTTGTTCGCCGTATACTTGTCGGTGTTGGAGCTGATGTGGAATTTGTAGAGCGTCCCCTTGGCAAGTCCCGGGATGAACCCTTCCCAGATGCCGGAATCGTCCTGGCGGGCGGCGAGCGGGTGCGCGCCGGCGTCCCACGAGTTGAAATCCCCCACGACCGCGATGTACTTTGCGTTGGGCGCCCAAACCGCAAAATAGGTCCCCTTGGTCTTATCGGCGGCCGTCGTCAGGTGAGCGCCGAGCTTATCGTAAAGCCGCGCGTGGCTCCCCTGCTTGAAGAGATATACATCGTATTCGGTTAGGAGCGATACGTCGTGACGGATGCCGCCTATAGAGTTCACTTCTTTTTTTTCTGACATTTCTGCCGCCTCCTGAATTTTAAAAGTCCATTATCCCAACATACTAATATAATTAAAGGACGGCCGCAATAAAAACATTAAAATCTTTAAAGTCAAAAATTTCTTAATTATGGGCAGAGGGAACCCCTCGTCCACATATTTCCACCGACCGTGGCAACAGGTGACTGCCCAGCATCTATGAAAGTTGATCCGACACAATAAAAACACTGTTTTTTATCACTAAATATATTATATTTGTTCATGCACGAGGTGTTTGTGAAAAATAATCGTGATGAGCTGTTGGCGGAGCGCAGCGAATTGTTTAGAGAGAAGATGGATAATACTGAAAACAAAAGTCTGCTGGTAAACGTGGAGGGCGTGTGATTAAGGGGGTATTTAGCATAGTTCGCGGCACGTGGAACATGGTTTACAGCATGTCCGGCCTGCTGTTCGACACGCTCTATGCCGCAGTGCGCAAGGGGCGCGCACCCAACCTGTCGCTCATGAGCCAGGTCAACCGCCAGATACTCTACACCGGTGTCGAGGCGTTTTCACTTGTGGGAGCGATCGCCGTTTTGTGCGGCAGCGCCATTGTCCTTGTCGCCATGCTCAACATGCCCAAGCTTGGCGTGGGCGAATATTTTGGGAACATCCTTGTGATCGTGGTTGTCGGCGAACTTGGCCCGTTCGTTACCTCGCTCGTTGTGGTCGGGCGCTCCGGTTCGGCGCTCGCCGCGTACATCGGTACCATGAAGGTATCGCGGGAGATCGACGCGCTCGAGATGATGGGGATAGACCCGATACAATTCCTCGTGCAACCGGCTTTTGTCGGTATTGTTGTGTCTATCGTTTGCCTGAATGTATATTTTATTACCATAGCCATTTTGGGGGGTCTGACCGTCGCGCAGTTTGTGACGGGGGTGCCGCTTGGGATATTTTTTGATAAAATATTGGAAGCGTTGCAGTTCAAGGATATATTTTTCAGTTTGCTGAAAAGCGTAGCGTTTGGGCTGATAGTGGCGCTTGTGAGTTCGTGGCACGGCCTAAACGTGCGCAACGTGCGCATGGTGCCGATAGCCGCGCTAAACGCGGTAGTAGGGTCGATGTTTTTCACCCTCGCCGTAAATTTAATGCTGAGTTTCGCATATTATGTTCTGTAGGAGCGGCCGTAACAATGCCTTTTAAAATAGAATTACGCAAAATTTCGTTCGCTCGAGGGCAAAATACTATTTTAGATGGTGTTGATCTGACCGTGGAGCCCGGTCACGTGGTTGTGTTTGGCGGGCGCAGCGGGTCCGGGAAGTCTGCGCTTTTAGAAATTTGCGCGGGGCATCTAAAGCCGGCGGGCGGATCGGTGCTTTGGGACGGCGAAAACGTTTCCGCAATGTCGAGATACGAACTGTACGACTGGCGCAAGTCCATCGGATACGTCTTTCAGGTACACGCGCTGATTGCCAACCATAGCGTGTTCGACAATATCGCGCTGCCGCTCAAATGCGGAACAGACTTGAGCGGAGAGCAGAGAAAGAATAAGGTTTTGGCGCTTATGGATGAACTCGAAATCGGCCACGATATAATGACCAGGTTTCCTGAGACGCTTCCCGCCGCGCAGCTCAAGAGCGTCGCGATTGCGAGGGCGCTCATAAATGAGCCCGAGGTGTTATTGCTCGATGAGCCGTTTTCCGGGGTCGACCCGCTTACGGTTAACCGCTTGATTAGCGTGTTGCACGGGAAGTGGAAAAAGGGCGGCATGAGCATTGTTATGGCATCCCACTCGCTAAGCGCCTGGCCGGAGTGGAGCGCTGGCCGGTTTGTGCTGAAGGACGGGCGTCTCGAACCGGCCGGAAACGCGTTTGCGACGGTGAAAGATTTGGGTGGTAATCAAAGATACAACCAAAGATACAGCTATGCAAAATAAACAAAAAAAGATAGCGTCGACCGAACCCTTTGTACGCAGACACCGCCCGTTGTTCGTATCGTTATTTGTGATGATACCGGCGTTGACGATACCGGCGCTGCTCATATTCACGATAGTCAAAAATGACAGTTTCCAACAATGGTGCACACTGCACGCTTTTTATGACAACAGCCAAGGGCTCAAAAAAGGCAGCCAGGTCAGCATGTCTGGAACCACAATAGGCCACGTGACAAGGGTCGAGCTCATAAGGGAAAGAAAAGTCCACGTAGCCTTCAACGTGCATGGCCGCTACAAGCATCTCGTTAGAAAAGACACGAAAGTCCACTTGAGGCAAAGAGGGCTCATGGGGGACTGGGAGCTTGAACTTTCCGGCGGAACCCACATGGGAGGAGATGTTGACGACAACGATACTCTCGCCACTGAAAAAGCGCCGGCGTTAGACGATATGATAGCGCTCGCGACAGGCGTTATCGACACGATGATGTTGCTTATGAGCAACGTCTCGGCCATTGTGGGCGGAATAGAAGCCGGCGAAGGTACCATAGGGCAGATTTTGAAGAACGATACCCTGTTCAGGCACATCACTCAAGTAGGGGCCAACACCGTCAGAATAACGGATGGTTTAGACGGGATCATAGCCGGTACGCACAACACCGTGCGCGGTGTCGATACTCTGCTCGCAACGCTCACAGAGGTGGGTAAAGGCGGCGTGGCGTTAGTCGATTCGATAATGGCTCTTTTGGGTACGGTAAACAATTCGGTGGAAGAGGTTGGAGAAATATTGAAAAATGTCAAGACCATATCCGACGATGTCCCGGAACTCATGAACAGGCTTCAAGACGACCTCGGCGAAGTGGAAATGATGCTCAGGACGTTTCAGGGCGGACGGCTTTTTAGATGGTTAGGCGGTTCTCCGCCGACAAATCCGCATTTGGCGGATTCGCCATAGAGGTCGAATAAATGAAAATTAACGGATTTTATAAATGAACAAATGTCAAATAAAAATATCGCCCGTAATCACCATCGTTACCGTATTTTTTATGGCGCTGGCGGTGCTGACCGGATGCGCCGGTTCGAAAAAAAACGAGCCGCGCAGGGAGGACAACGTCCACGGAGTACGTGCACACCAAGTTTTTATGAGCGGCGATTTTCCAAGGGCAATCGAAGTCTATAAAAGCGGCTTCGCAGCCGCGCGCACGGTAGACAACCCTGTCGGCGCGGCGCGAAGCCTGTCAAATATCGGACGCGTATACTTTGAAATGAACCGTCCGGACAGCGCCGCTCTGTATTTCGGAAAAGCGCACGGAGAGTTTACTATTCTCGGCCGCAAAGAAGAAGCCGCAAGGACCGCGGCATGGCTCGCTCTATGCTTCGCGTCGGCTGGCGACGAAACCGCGGCAAGACGATGGTTCGACACCGCCGCATCATCCGCCGATATGAACCAGCCGGCATCCGACAGACACTTCTACGCAGTGATGAAAGCGACGCTCGATTTCAGGCTATCATCCGGCATTGGCGACGAAGCCGCGCTGAATGCCGCATACACATTCTACAAAAAGCAAAAAAAACACTCTGCGTTAGCAACGATATACATCCTGAAAGCCGATGTTGAATTTTCAAAAAATAACTGCACTGCCGCAAATCAATACCTTAAAAACGCGTTAGCAAGTCTCGATATGTCAGGCGAAAGATACAGGCGTAGCGGAACGCTTATAAAATTGGCAAGAGCAAACTTTTGCATCGGCGACAGTAACCTTGGCAAACATTTCTACGAAAGAGCGCGAGACAGCGCACCCAAGGGTATAACAATTCCATCGATAGAGGAAGTCGAAGCACGTGTTAGCGGGACCGTGAACCATTCCCGTTGATAATAGCAGCGTTGTTTCACCGTCAACTCTTGATTTATTGGTTGACGTTTTACGATATTTGACTCAAATTGTCCATTAGGATTAGGATGCTTTTTAAAAAACCATTTTTTAAAAAAGGGCCGCCTAACCTATTGTCATAGCTCGATAATGTTTGGGACAACAAAGGGTCGTATGAACGGAAAGGGCGATGTTCATTCGGGCGGAGTTGGAGGTTAGGATATTTTTTAAACCTTTTTTTAAAAAGCATCCTAGCCGATTGATTAATTTTTCGAGGTTTTCATAAACAGATCAATTTCTTTTCTAGAAAAAAGATACGTCATGGCGGCGGACAAAATAAAATAAGAGACCGCGCATAAAAACAGATGCAATATTCCTATCTCAAAAAAGCGTTTGTACACCAAAGGAAACCACACAAACAATATCGCAGGGAACCAGCCTATAAGCACGTTTTTTATAATGTTGCAATTTATATACGCCCGCATTTTCCAAACAACCATTAGCGTAGCGATGTTAACGACGATATTTGCGAATCCGAATCCTTTTGCACCGTAAATAAAAATAAGAGGGGTACCAAGCCCTAACGTCAGAAACATCCATACTAAATTAAATTTTAGCACGGTTTTTGATTTGCCGAAAGCGTAAAGGAGGCTTGTGCATACCATCAAGGTAGGTAAAAACAAATTGGCTAACCATAGCAAATAGCAAAGCTCCATAACTTCTGAATTTACCCATTTGTTACCGAAAACATGTAGCGTAAAAGGCTCTACCATCAAAAGCACAAATATAGCAAGCGGGGCGATCAGCGCGTTGCTAACGCGTATTGCCAGCGCAAAAATTTTTTCAAGCGCTTCCTTATCACCAAGAGTGCGCGAAAACGCGGGAAAAAATAGCCGCCCAAGTATCCCCAAAAGCAAAACCGGAAACGTAGCGATGGTTGATGCCATATTTACCTTTCCGGTATAAACCGCGCTTAAAATCAGTCCTACAATAACCGGCGAAATAGAGTCTTTGAGGGTATTTACAAAAACCCCTATCTGAAACGGCAAGCCGAAGGCAAGATGTTTTTTAATGAGCGTCCAGCTGAAATTCAACCTTAACGGCGCCCGGCTTACAATGTTAACGAGGAGCGCGCCTAATATCACCCTGCACAAAAGAGCCACGGTGAAGCTAAGCGGACCATAGCCACGAAACGCCATCACAGAAGCCACAATGTTGTAAACGGCAGTATGAATTAATTCGATGATCGACAACCATTTGAAATCGAGGTGTCGCTCAAGTTTTACCGTGGGGATTACCCTAAATGCCGTTACTACAAGCGACGCGGATATGAGAATGAAATATTTCGAGTGCGATATTGGGAGGTTGTATGCCCTGCAAAGCAACGGCGAAATGGCGGCGAATAGCGTCGCCGTGACCGCGCACAAGGTTAGCTGGGCGGAAAAAACGCTCGCGTAATCATCAGATGTCGGCTCCTCTTTTTGGCGCAGCAAGCTCGCGGACAGGCCGACATCCCCAAAATTACCGATGAACGCAAATAAAAAGAATACAATGCCAAAAAAACCGTATTCGGCAATCGACAGGTATCTTGCTAAAAATATGATACCACAGAAGTTCATCCCCTGTCCGAGCACTTGGCGAGCAAGGAGCAGAGCGCTGCCAGACGCGGCTCTGGCGGCCAAGGAGTACTCCGGTTTTGTCGACGATGTCTTTATTGCTTGCATCTAAAGATATTCCACCGGTTAAAGTAACCACAGAATATAATATATCCCATTTCAGGGACGGGCGATTATTATATTTGGTAAGCGTAGCCTAAAACCTGAACAGGGCCGATTTAATATGCGTAGATTTAATGTAACCGGTCTTTGCGTGCCGGATAAGCGCTATATGGCGGATACTGGCGATAAAATCGCGGCGATTATGAGAATGGTGGAACAGGGTGACTATTTCCACATTAACCGCGCGCGGCAGGATGATGACGCTTGACTTATTAGAGAGGGCGCTTGCCGACGGAATATACCGTGATGAACATTAGCTTTGAGGGCGTAGACGACAGTATGTTTGAAACGACGTCAAATTTTTGCCGGGGCCTGCTACGCCAATGCGCTAAAAACCTCAAACTGAAAAAAATGTCCGAGTTGGAAGATTGGAAAAACGAATCGATTGCCAACTTCGATCTGTTGATGGTGGAGGGTGTAGTAGGGCAGGGATTGGCGGTAGTATTACTCTAAATATAAAAAAAATAAAAACAAGGAAGCAAACAATGCAAGTAATACCAATATTTTTTTCAGCAAATGACAACTATGTTCCGGTTATGTCGGTTATGATTCGGTCCATTATGGAAAATGCCGACCCCTCCGCAACGTTACGAAAATATGAAATTATTATTTTACATCGTGACATTTCCCTTGATTCTATGAAAAAAACCCGTGAAATGGTTGCCGAATTCCCAGCGTTTTCCGTTGATTTTCACGAAATGGTTCTGGAAAACATAGACTTTTTTGTTTCGAGGCATATTACTGTCGAATCATATTTTCGCTTGTTTATACCTTACAGATTTCCACAATATGAAAAGGCGCTTTATTTTGATGGCGACATGATTTGCAAAATTGACGTTTCCGAGTTATTTGAAATGGACATGTCAAATTATTTAATCGGCGGTGTCCGTGACATTGCTGTCGCCTGGTATTTTTTACCCGAAAAAAAGGAAAAAAGGGCATGGCGTAAAACCTATGAATACATGCTGTCAATGGAAAACCCCGCAGATTACATAAATGGCGGGATGTTGTTGATAAATAGCGAAAAAATTCGCCAAACCTATTCTGAAAAAGACATTGTTGATATAATTTTTTCACGTGAATGGCAGGTTCACGATCAGGACATAATAAATTTTTTGGCAAAAAATAAAATTTTACACCTTGGCTATGAATGGGATTTTATACCACGTTGGCGTTGGGCGAAATATTTGCCGCAAGATCTTAAAGATAACTATATTGAAGCGCAAAAAAAACCAAAAATAATTCATTACAAGCCATATAGTTGCTGGTGGTGTGTTCCTCATTTCGAGGCCTTTTGGAAATATGCGACAAGAACGCCCTTTACGGAAGACATTATTAATAAAATGGATAAACACGGTTTATTAAATGAAGATTTTACAGATATTGTAAAGACGAGGATTGGATGGAAAACGATGCTGAAAACTATGATTCAAGAAAAACTATTCAAGTTTTTGCGTAAATAATGTTTTTTTCACCTTCTGCGCCCTATCTCTCGCCCTTCATATCTATTTTCCACCAACTTAACAAGCCCATGCGGCAAACAATATTTAACAACGTCTTTACATAGCCTGCCGATACCGTTTCTATAGTCGATAGCCGGTTGAATAAAATATACCGGTTCGTAGCTCACATTCAGTTTATGGTGGCGCACGTATACGTTAAGCAACCTCTCGGCAAGAAACGCGAGGCTTCTTTTTTGATACCCGCCGTAACCGGTAACGTCAATCCGCTTCTCCGTTTCAAAGAGTATCGGAAAGAGCCATGACAAATAGTCGTCGAACAATCCATATTTTGAAACGAATATGCAACAAAGTGAAAGGCTGTTGCTTTCAAAGACAGACTTGAACGAGTCGCCGTATTCAGGACATATATCATGAATGACGTCTCTTACGCAAAGATAGTCGGATTCATAATGCTGGCTCGCGTAATGGGTTTTCAGGTCGAGGCCAAGGTGCGTCGGCTTTGTCATAATTATATCCGCAACCGACAGCCTTTCGATATAGAGCCTGTCATAGTTTTTCATATTGGGAATATTTGACCGATAGTTTATCGATGTCATGTCGAATGGGCGTTCCAAGTCAAAGTATCTTCTGTAATGCTGCATACCGGTGTATTCTAGATTCGGGTAGAGTTTTTTGATATTTTTCCATACCCAGTACCAGACGGTGAATTCGCTAAATGTGGCATTTTTGGCGCTGATATTGTCTCCGGTGTCGTCGCCCTGTATTTTGAGGTTGAATTTTGAGACGGCTTTTCCGGCCTGAACCGGTAAAAAAAGGGCGTTTTTCGGCAGTTCCCAAGACTGATAGTAGCAGACTGGGATTTTTATTCTGCAATCTTGGCTATCGCCGTCAAAAGCGGTCTGTTTTTTTGTTGCCGGCTGTCTCATCGCGCCTATATCCGCAAAAAAGTGTAACTCCGCCGTGCGGCGTCAAAAGTTCGTTTACGACAGGCTCGTAACCAAACTGCGCTTTGCGCCCGCCACATGAATACAAATATAGTACAAGCCGCACGATTTATACAATGAATATTAATTTTTTTTCGGACGGTTACGCATAATATATATTTAAAGCTACAGTCCACCGGATTTTACGGGACTTTTATTTCACCGGACACCGAAAAATCGGAAAAAACATCGTGAATAAAAAAATAAAAGGCGTCAGCGTAATAGTCTGTTCCATAGACTCGGCTCGTTGTGAAAAATTAAAAGACAGCGTCGCGAATACAATAGGAATTGATTTTGAAATTATAGCGTTTGATAACCGTCTCAAAAATTGGGGGCTTTGCAAGGTATATAACTACTGTGCGGAAAAGGCGATTTATCCCTATCTTTGCTTTATTCACGAAGATGTCATAATCGCAACAGAAAACTGGGGTGAAACCCTTATCGAATTTTCCGAATCAACCCCGGACTGCGGAGTAGTAGGCATTGCCGGCGGAATAGTGGCATACAGGAATTTTATCTTATGGATCGACGGCTGGGTCGAAAACGATGCGCGCTATCGCTATTGGGACCCCTACAATGACGGCACTCAACCCGAAGGGACTCCCGTCGTGTATAAAAATTGTAACCCCGATAACGTCGAATTTGCAAAAGTTATAACATTAGACGGATGTTTTCTATTTGTAACCCGGGATGTCTACGCAAAGAAACCATTTGATGAGGAAACATTTACCGGCTTTCATTTCTACGATGCAGATTTCACACTGGGAATTTCCAGGATAAAACAAAATTATGTATGTTATACAATTGACATACATCATTTTTCAACCGGCACTACGCATAACAGTGACTTTTGCAGAAGCGCTCGAAAATTTCAGATGAAATGGAAAGACGTATTGCCGCTTTCGATTGGGAACGCAAAAATAATCCCTATGAGGGAATTATGCCTTGCATCTGAATTTATCGGCAAATGTCGGCGGTCAAAAGCTACGGGGTGGGTTAAAGCTATTTCTCACTCCATTAAATTAAACGGATATATGTTTTTTTGCAAAACGGCTTTTTACTTTTGCGTGCGCTACATATCAAAAAAAAATAAAAAGTTAAAGAAACGCAAGACCGTCTGATTCATATAGTCATTCCACTTTAAAATCGCATCTGCGTTGTCCGGCGACATTACGGAGTAATGTGCAGTCGTTGGGCAATGTAGGTGCGATTTTAAGGTGGAACCGCTATAGCTACCTTGCGCTATACGCAAAAAAATCCTTAAAAAACTTTTTATCGATGATATTTATCTTCATCAAATCCATAGAGTTATCAAGTTTTTGCGAGTCTTTATAGTAGAACGATAGTTCCGGATTAAGACTGCACATTTTTGCCATTTGCCTGTATTCACGGCCTGCCATGCTATCTATGCCGCCTTTGGCGTATTCGTCGTATTTTGATTTTTCGTCAGGTAAAAACTTGTAGTGCAACAGAAAGGCTGCGGGGCCGGTAGTCTGGAAATTCAATTTTGTCGGATGATTTTTGTGCGTACTCATAACGGTCGATTTTTCCAACCAGATCAGTGGATACTTGGTTAGTCCGGGGCGCATGAGCATGTCGTCGTTTTTGAATAATCGCCACCTCGGCCCGTTGTATGTATAGTGAAAACCTTCCCTGCGTTTGTGTACGTATGTGTCCGTATCAAAGAAACAGTAGTCTTTCACAAAATTGCCGCTAATCGATTTGAACAGCCCCTCCTTTGAGTACATGTCTACCATAAGCGCCGGTATTGATTTGATTTCCCGACTCTCCAGAAACTCTATATATTCACTCAGAGGTTTGCCCTCTATACCGGGATAGATGAAGAATTCGTCTGGGTCGAGGAGTAGGTACCACTTACCGTAACCCAGCGCGTCCGCCGCCTGCTTTCTCCAAGCCTCCTTTACGAGGTCGTTGAATTTTTCATCCGTACGGAAGAGAGAAACGTCGTCTTGTCCCATAAGCCATTCAAAAACGCCATCGGTCGATATGTTGTCGACGTAGGCGAAATGTTTTATCCCGAGGCGTCTGTGATAGTCGACTTGCGCCTTTACTTTTTCAAAATCATTTTTGACGACGCAGAGGAGAATCGGTACGTTTTCAGAAAAATTATCGGAGGCCGATTTGATCAGCGCTACGTTTTTTTTCTTGTAGGAATTTATGTATAGCTCGGAAGGATAGGTTCTGGGATAATCAAAAAACATTTCGTTCAGAGCGGCGCTGAAATCTCCTACAAGCTCAACGTTTTCACGTATGAGCGCTCGAGCGCGTCTGCCTTCTCGGTTAAGGGCGAGGAAAAAGGTTTTCCGCCTCGTAGCGTATTCAATGCGGCGCGCGAAGTCCGTAAGCGCCGACGGTAATAGCGTTTTCAGAACATTTTTAAGTAAAGCTGCGCATTTTCCTTTAATTTTTTTTTGTCCCACCAAAACAGCGTCCTTTTATTAAGACCCTCAAGTATAGTACATGCTTGTAGCATTTTCATCAAGTTTTACGCTTATAAATCTCAGTAAAAACATCCAATAGTTTTTCCGCCGATCGCTTCCAGGTATATCGGTTCAAATTTTCCCGGTTGATCGCAGGCCCTCCGTTTTTCAAAAAAGTCATTATCGTTTCCGCGATTGAGTCGACATTGTGCGGATCAAAATACATCGCGTTCTCCCCTGCCACCTCTTCCATCACAGTCCCCCTTGATGTGAGAACGGGCGTGTTCAGCCTAAGAGCCTCGATAACCGGCAGACCGAATCCTTCATAGGAGGAGGGGAAGACGACGGCTTTGCATGTCAAATATTGATTTGTCAATTCCTCGTCCGATAAAAAACCGAGGTGTTTGATTCTGTTTTTGATGGGACTTGATTTTATCAGTTGATGAAAATCTGAATTCTTCCACCCTTTCGGACCGCACATGCGGAGACTAATATCAATGCCTGCTTCGTTTACAATCTCAAGCGCTTTGATGAGCCTTGAAAGATTTTTGCGTGGTTCAAGATTTCCCGGAAAAAATAAAAAGTCGCTACGCTTGGTAGGTGGAATATTCACGCCCCAATCGTTCACACCGTTATATATGGCGCAGATGATTTTCGATGTTGACTTGGCGGTCGGATAAAAAACGGTCAATTCGTTAGCGATATAGTCTGACACCGGGAGTAACGCGGACGTTTTTTTTATCGTTAAACCCATTAATGATTTTCCCACAAGCAGAACGAATAATTCACATGTTTCGGGATAACGCAGATAGGTAAAATCGTGTATCGTGGTAACGATTTTTACATTTGGCGGCACTCTGAAAACCGGGCATATTTGCTCGGGCGCCCAAAAAATATCGATTTTATGTTTTCTCAAAAGTTTGGGAAGCGCCAACTGCATCCATATAGTACCCGGCAGCTTACTGCGCGCGGTAATCTTAGTCCAATTCGAATTTGTCGGCATATAATCCGATTTCTTGCACTCGAAAAGATAATAGTGGTTTTCCGAGTCGGCCTGCTGCAGTTCATCAAGAATACACCTGATGTATCTGTTGATTCCAGTCGAACCGTTTTTAAACGCTTTTATATCAACACCAATATTCATGGTCTTTTTCCTCTGAAATAGTACTCCAACACTCGCCCATTCCAAATATGAATTGTAAAGATAATTACTGTATAGTGGTTACAATTCACGTTGTTAGTTAATAATATACATCACGAACCATCTCGAAGGCAAGTCTATGTTTTTTAATAAAATTTTTGATAAAGAAACTCATTATAGTAGTTCCACTTTAAAATAGTATTAACCCGGCGGCAATTGACCTCAACGTTAAAATCAAAGCCTTTAAAGTCTTTAAAATCAAAATCTTTAAAATCAAATTCTTTTTTGGTGACAGGGGCTCCGCCCCCGTAACGCCCCCATTTTAAAACCGACTTACGCTAAAA
>JAITUP010000202.1 GCA_031286265.1 Chitinispirillales bacterium
GGGAGATAGACTATGCTCGAAGTGAGGGAGGGTGTACAGTGTACACCCTGCACTATGATTGAAAGAGGGAACTTTGAGCCCCTGTCCCCAAAAAAAGATTTTGATTTTAAAGATTTTGATTTTAATGTTTTGAAGTTGATTTTAACGTTGAGATCAATTACCGCCGGGTTAATATGGCAAAGGGTCAGGCGACACATTTTAAAAAAAGGTTTAAAAGATTTTGACTTTAATGTTTTTAATGTTTTTATGTTTTAAAAGATTTTGATTTGAAAAGGCGCCTTTTATTATATTTACGGCATGTTAAACATCTTAAGTTTTCTAGGAAGATTTTTCCTGATCAGCAATAGCCGCAAATGCGTGCGCGGTATCGTGGTTTTCCTCGCCGCTTCCTCGGTGTTCGTTATGGGTATCGCGTCCGTCGCCATGACCGTTCTGGTAATTCTCGGGCTAAGCGGCATATACATCCCGGACGATAAAATCCAGCCGATAATAAGCCGCGTTTTTCCCTCTGTCACAAACTACCATGAACAATACGAAAACGATGCTCGGGATCCCTGACCTTTTGCTGAACAAACAGTATGACGACCGCTACTTCGATGTCATAAACGCCCTCGAAGAGGCAAAGCATATTCATATCCGCGGCAGCCGTTTTGCCGATCGCTTGAAAAACGGATTCAGGATAGGGGAAACCGGGTTTGGGGCGGGACGGATGCTCATCGCCGTTATAGAGGCGCTCGAATCGGCAAACGTTCCCGATATCGAAATTCACTATAGCTCGGTAGAATTATATCCAATGTCCCTAGACAAAATGACGCGCATTCTAAACAGCTTCCGGGACCGCGCGGGGCATCTTATAGACAAATTGATTGATGTATATTCCCGGTTCGACCTGTCGGCGCGCGGATGGCATCACGGTATTATCAGCGGCGGTTTTGGGGTTGTTAATCTGCATTTGTTTATCGGCGAGGCGCTTGAGATGGCCGCGTCTATGGCTATACCCTGCGACGCGTGGTTTCTCGATGGGCACGATCCGGCGAAGAATCCCGATATGTGGCGCGCCGAACTCCTGTCGGAAATCGGGCGCAAAACCGCGCGGGGCGGCACGGTAACAACATTTTCCGTCGCCGGGCACGTCCGCCGAAATCTGACGGCGGCCGGATTCAGCGTGGAAAAAGTACCCGGCCACGGACGGAAAAGGGAAGCGCTCAGGGGCGATTTTTCTCCCGAAATATCCTGTATACCCTATAAACCGGAAATGTGAACAACAGAACGCCCACCCACCACCACAGCAACGCTGCCGCCGTTGTCTTAGCCGTTATATCGGCGTCGATTTCCAGACGATTTTCCATAAACACCGGCTCAAGCGACACGTCGATAACGCCGCCGCGCCGTATTACGGCGGAACGGGCGGCGCTGAAATATCCGTATAGTTTGCCGGTCGCGGCGGGATCATGGAAACCGGCGATTGCGTGCAGTCTTAATTTTTTAAGAGTGAGCGGCGCTAAAAGACGGGCAGGCAAGCGCCAAAGCCATCTTATCAACTTATTCCGTAGCGGCTTGTCGCGGATAATCTTGTAGGAATAGTGGCTTCTAATGTTTTTGACGTGTGTCCTGATGAACGTTCTAATCCGTGAGATGTAGGAGGCTTTTTTCTTGCCGCCGCTTTTGATTTTTGGGCGGACGGTATTTTCGGCGGCGGTATCTTTGTCGACGGACAGCGGGGGCGTTTCAAGACGAGGGGCCGCCTCAGAAGTCTGTGATGGCGGTTTTTGAGACACCTCTTTACGGTTGTTGTCATCACTCGCCTCATCATTACCCGCATCCTTGTCAATGTCTATACCATTATTGCTATCCGTGTCATCATCAATACCCATATCTTCATCTTTCTTCCTCCGCTTCATCCCAAAAATCCAAATTTGCTCGCCATCGTTTTCCGGCAGCCATACATATCTGAAAATTGCCGGATGGACATACGAACACCAAAAATCACACACGAACGGACCGTTTTTCCGGTATTCCGCGTTTATGCCGAAACGTATGGGTGCGGCGAGGACGGCAATCAACAGAATCGCCAATATCATCGCTATCCATAAAAGTACGGTTATCATGACGGAAGCTCCCTTGTCTCGGTTATCACCGTGTCCATCGTCACGTCATGCTCTTCGCGCGGCAGCGGTCGGCGGCTTATCTGGCAGTCGAAGGCGCAGCCGATTATGTGGGCTTTTCCCTTGATTTCCCGCAGCAGCCTGTCATAGTGCCCGCCCCCACGCCCGAGTCGGCCGCCGTCTTTATCAAACGCTATCCCCGGGCACACCGCCGCGCCGATATCCCAAACATCAACGTTCCCTTTTAGCCCGTTCACCGGCTCCATCGCTCCAAAAGGCCCGGCGGCGAGGTCTTCCCGCAGATTGGCTATCCGTCCCGCGCCCATGCCTCCGTCCTCACGGCAATAGGGCAGCGCGACGCCGCGGCCGGAGTTGATTATCATCTCGGCCAAAGCCGCGGTATCCACCTCAGAGCCCATTTTATGGTATATCAGTATCAATTCAGATTCAAGAATCCGCGGCAGCAAAAAAATATTCCGGGCGATAAGCAAGCTCAATCGCTCCGCCTCCGCCACGGATATCCGTTTCCGTATTGCCGTGTAGTGCCTGCGCAGTTTCTGTTTTTCATCGATAATAGTCATAATTTCACAAATATACATTATACACATATATTATATTACTAAAATGTCCAAACCCAACCCCATAGACCGTATAGCCGTCTCATTCGGCTCCTCCGCGCGCGAAGCCGTGGAGCTCGTTGGGTCTATTTTTGTCTTCTATGTGAAAATGCTAAGAGCGATACCGGCCTCACTCCGCCGATTCCACCTGTTGACCGAACAAATGATGATTTTAGGCGTACAGACGATTCCTATCGTATTGCTAACATCGGTGTTCATCGGTGTTATCAGCGCGTGGCAGGTTCAATATATATTCGGCGACGCGGTCCCGCTTACATATTTGGGCGCGGGAGTGGGCAAGGCGGTGTTCACGGAACTCGGCCCCGTACTGACCGCGCTCGTAGTGACAGGCAGAATCGGCGCGAAACTCGCGGCGGAACTCGGGACGATGCGTGTTACGGAGCAGGTGGACGCGATGGTATGCCTGTCGCTTGATCCATACACATATTTGCTAACGCCGCGCCTTATCGCGTCGTGCGTCATGGTGCCGGTTCTCACAACCTTTGCCGTCGCGCTTGCTATCATCAGCGCGCAGGTCGTGGCGGAAGTCGCCCTTGGGCTGAGTTCCGCGGCGTTCTACAAAGGGGTGCGGCTTCTGTTCAAAACCCAAGACGTGATGATATGCCTCGTGAAAGCGTTTGTGTTCGGAATGGTAATATCCTTGAGCGGGTGCTACTATGGATTCCATACGAAAGGCGGGGCGGTAGGGGTGGGAGCGTATACGAAAAAAGCTGTGGTAGCCGCGATGATAATGGTGCTTGTCAGCAATATGATATTGGTGAATGTTTTGCTGTCCTGATTGAATGAAGTCAAAATCAAAGTCAAAATTAAAGTCAAAATCTTTAAAAGCTTTTTAAAATCTTTTGGTGACGGGGCTCTGCCCCGTAACGCCCCGATATAATAGCCCCCCTGCGGTCCCCCATAAGCGGCGACCGCTTACGGGGGACATGTGGGCATACTATCGGGGTAAAAATGTTAAAGTCAAAATCAAAACCACCCTATCGACTTGTTTTGACTTTAGCATTACACCCGCCCGTATGGTTTTAAGGGTAAGGGTTTTAGCGTATTCGGTTTTAGAATGGGGGCGTTACGGGGGCGGAGCCCCTGTCACCAAAAGGTTTAAAAGAATTTGATTTTAAAAGCATCCTAATGGAAAATTCGGGTTAAAAAAAGGTTTTTTAAAAAAACGGTAAAATCTTATGAGACAGCAGTAATCAAAATATTATTTTACCGTTATGACCGAAGAATTGGCAAAACAGATAATTACTTCCATTCCCGGCGAAGACCCGTCTCGTGAGGGGCTTGTTGGTACGCCGCGGCGTATGGCTGAGGCTTGGGGGAGCCTTATGCAGGGATATAGGCAGGACCCAGCCGAGATTCTCGCGTCGGCTATTTTTACAGATGAATCCTGCGATCAGATGATTATCGTTAAGGATATTGAGCTATACAGCGTATGCGAGCATCACATGCTTCCGTTTTTCGGCAAGTGCCACATTGGCTACATTGCCCGCGGGCGCGTATATGGTGTTAGCAAGCTTGCCCGTCTTGCCGATTGTTTTGCCCGTCGGCTTCAGTTACAGGAGCGCCTTACCCAGCAGATTGCTTCCGCGCTCATGGGGCCCATTGGGGCGGAGGGCGTGGGCGTGGTGATAGAAGCGCGCCACCTTTGCATGATGATGCGCGGTGTGACCAAGCAGAATTCGGTAATGGTGACCTCCGCGATGCTCGGCAGTTTTCGGGACGATCCCGCCGTTCGGAGCGAGTTTTTACGGTTAACCGGAAAAGGAGAGTAGTAGTATGCAGCAGCGCGGACGCGTACCCATAAAAAAAGAATCCAGATCGTTCAGGACCGCGATTGTGCTTACCGGTATCCTCGTGGTCGTATTTTTGCTGGTGCGAGGGTTCGAGCGATCCGGCCTGCCGTCTACACTCTCAACGTTGATTCACGCCGACTTCGAAAACTTCCGGCACCTGGAACAGTTCGACGATGAAAAATCAGATGAGGCGCGGAAGCGTCTTTCCGGATTATGGACGTACAGCGAAGGCGATCCCGAAACCTCGACCGTGGCAAAAAAAGAATACATGGAGTTGATGGACAATGGCATGATATGGAAAGTAGTAGTGTGGGATATCAACGACCCGATGGGCGAACATCACACAATAACGAATGTCATAACCGGTTTTTTCAGACCATACTCATATAGCTCCGACGGCGATATGTTTTTTAATGAAACGCGCATAATCCGTCAAGCGCTCATAGCGGATGGCGATACTTGCTATGGCGCAAGCCATGTAGACGAGATATGGCAGATAGCACGCACCGGTGATAACACACTGACCGCGAACAGGCGGGAATATCAGCTCTACACGGGGGTGCCGGCCGAGTTCTTCCCGGATGGAGATATGCTCGACATCGTCAACATGATTACTGTCAGACGGTGCCCGGTCGTATTTGATGTACCGTGGTTGGCGAAACGGGTGGTAGAGAGGACTATGACCGCGGAGAACGCGATACCGTTTTTTCTGATGGCGCAAACGATTGATACGCTGATAAAGGCATACCACAAGCCAATAATTTTGGATGAATTAGCCAGAAGATTCGACCCGCGGGCTGTACCGGACGAGATGCCCGTACGGATGACGATATCGCCGGAGGGCGCGGTGACGGATTTGCGGTACAGGCGGGCCAATATCGTGACGAGGCGGTTTGACGATTTGGCGGTGCCGGAGATGAGAACCTGGCGGTTTCCGGTGGTGAATGATGTGAGCGGGCCGCAGAGGTTGGAATTGGTGGTGCGGGTGAAGTAGAGGCCTTGTCTCAAAAACCCGTAACGACGGCTTTTGTGCGTTGCATTTCAGATGTACTAATTAACCCGGCGGTAATTGACCTTGACGTTAAAATCGAAGCCTTTAAAGTCTTTAAAATCAAAATCTTTAAAATCAAATTCTTTTTTGGTGACAGGGGCTCCGCCCCCGTAACGCCCCCATTTTAAAACCGACTTACGCTAAAA
>JAITUP010000046.1 GCA_031286265.1 Chitinispirillales bacterium
ACAATAGGCCCCCTGCGGTCCCCCATAAGCGGCGACCGCTTACGGGGGACATGTGGGCATACTATCGGGGTAAAAATGCTAAAATCAAAAACAAAACCACACCATCGACTTGTTTTGACCTTAGCATTACACCCACCCGTAGGGTTTTAAGGGTAAGGGTTTTAGCGTATTAGGTTTTAGAATGGGGGCGTTACGGGGGCGGAGCCCCTGTCACCAAAAGGTTTAAAAGATTTTGACTTTAATGTTTTGAAGTTGATTTTAACGTTGAGACCAATTACCGCCGGGTTAATATTATATGAAGAAAAATTGTTTTTATCTAACCGCGTTGATAATTCTGATAATCGTCAACACAATTTTATCCGATGACGACGAAGAGATTATCGTGTTAGACGGCATCGAAATCGAATTTGTTGATGATGACGAGTTCGAAACTATGCCGGAAATTATTGAATTTGTTGAGGCGGATTATCCTGAAGAATTGCGCGACGCCGGTATTCGCGGAAATGTCTTGCTCGAGATAATCGTTGGTGAGACCGGTGAGGTTGACAGCGTGTCCGTCATTCAATCGCTGCATCCTGTTCTCGATACAAACGCGATGAACGCCGTCCGGCAGTTCAGGTTTTCCCCTGCCAGGATCGACGGCGAATATGTCGCGGTGATGCTGCACTACGAATACCGTTTCCATTTTGAGGACGTTGTCGTCATCACGGAAATTGACGACACGACAAACGTATCGATGGGCGACGGCGACATCGTTGAATCGGTTCAAGACGCCGGCTCGTTAGCCTCCGGCGATTTGGATGACGACGACGCCTATGTTCTTGACGAGTCTTTTGAACTCACGGTTTACGGCCGCGAGCCGCCTGCCGAAGTTAGTTATCATCGTTTAACAATTGCCGAAGTGAAGCGCATCCCCGGTCTTGGCGGTGAGGCTTTGCGTGTGGTTCAGGCAATGCCCGGCGTTGCGCGTCCGTCGTTTGGCGGTAATGAAGTGATTGTCCGTGGCGCGCCGAGTTGGGCTTCGCGCTACTACGTTGACGGTGTCAGCGTTCCCCTGCTTTATCATATCGGCGGCAATACTTCGAGTTATCCTTCGGAAGCGGTTGAGGCGGTGCATTTTTACCCGGGCGGCTTTTCCTCGCGCTACGGCGGCGCGGTGGGGGGAGTAATCGAGATGACGAGCCGCGAATCGAACTCGGACAGTCTGCGCGGATATATAGATTTAAGTATGCTCGACGGGGCGTTGTTTATAGAGGGGCCGATAAACGAAAAAGTGTCGTTCATGGCCTCGGCGCGGCGGGGATTTGCGGGTGACCTGCTCGCTCTCTATTTCAAGCATTTCGACCCGATCGGCGTATCGATGGCGCCGTATTACTGGGATTACTTGTTGCGGACGGATGTAAAAATCAATGAAAATCATAACATGTTCGTAACGCTCATGGGCAGCCGCGACAGCGTAGGCGTGTTTGTCCCGTCGCTTGATGTAGGGTCAAATGAAATCGACGACGCGTTGGAGGAGCTTAATTTGATGGTTATGTTCCATACGCTAATAGTGGGATTAAACAGCCGCATAAATGACAAATGGGAAAATACTTTGCGCCTCTCCTATTCATACGCGAGCAGCCGTATGTCGGCGTTTGGGTTTGGAAAAATAGAAGAAAAAGATTATATCGGATATCTGCGCAATCAAATAACTTACACTCATAACGATAACTTAGCCGTAAACGTAGGCGCGGATGTCGAACTTATCAGTATGGATTTGTCGGTAGCGTTAGGCAGCGCCCAAAACATAATATTGCGCGATACAATCGCCGGCAATACATACGGTATGATTGGCGGCTATGCGAATTTGGAATGGAAGCCGACTGAAAGACTGCTTCTTATCCCCGGCATACGCTATGATTATTACCCCGAACTTGAACACCCTGGCGTACTCGGGCTTCGCGTAAGCGGGCGGTATGAGTTTATAGACGGGCACACGGCAAAAGCGGCGACCGGAACATACAGTCAGGCGCCGGAACCGTTTGGGCTTGTGATTCACGACATGTACGGCGAACCGGACTTGCCGGCCACGAGGGCAGCCCAATACGTAGCAGGATACGAATGGCAGATAAACGATTTGCTGAACCTCGATGTTCAGGGTTACTACAATCATATATGGAACATCCCGCGGTCTTATGACAACAGGATAGACTACAACCCGGCGAGCGAAATTCAAAGACGTTTTTTCGACGACGGGCGCAGACGCATGTACGGCATTGAGCTGATGCTGCGCCACTCGCGATCGGACAGGTTTTTCGGATGGGTATCGTATACGCTGTCGAGAAGCGAAACGTGGAGCAAACTCGACGACAAATACATCCTATCAAGCAACGACGAACCGCATCACCTGCAGTTGCTTGGTAGCTGGATGTTCAAAAACAATTTTGACTTCGGCGTGCGCGCGCGCTTCGTTAGCGGTAAGCCGACATCGCCGATTATCGGAACGGTTGAGGATGAAAACAGAAAAAGCATAAGCCCGGTGTACGGCGAAAGAAATTCGACGCGCCACAGCCCGTTTTTTCAGGTCGATATGAGAGTCGACAAAAAGGTAGAATACAGCCGCTGGGCGCTAACGTATTATGTAGATTTCCAAAACGTTCTCTGGCCGCTCTACAAGAGTCCTGAGTTTACGCTATACAATTATAACTATACGGAAAAACAGGTAATAGCAATGATTCCAATGATAGCGTTGGGATTCAGAGCGGAATTTTGATAACACGGAGCCAGTTAACCATTACATTACACTACCCGACGACCGCACTTAGAGCAGTGATGTCGCCGGACAGCGTAGCGTAATAGTTAATTGGGGGAATTAATAAAAGGAACACTATTTATGAAACGCATTTTGACGACAATATTCATCACGGCAATGATTTTGGTTATTGCCGGATGTGAAGAATTTTCAACGTCGTATCAGCGCATCGACGCCGATGAGTTCCGCCTGCTCGACTTCATATACGAACCCGCCGACGTAGCGCCCGGAGATACGCTAACGCTCACGGCCGTCTTTGCCGGTAAAACGTTAGACCTCTATGAAGACCTTGAATGGTGGATTTCCTTTAACGTGATACACGACTTATTTTTTAGTTCGGAAACCGTCGTCGATTCCATACGCCTTAACAAGGTCGCGCAACACGTTATTTCCCCATCTCCCCGGTGGTCTTCGGACAAAACGCAGTCCATCACATTTGAAATCGTAATCCCAGAAGACATCATGGACTCGAGCACGGCAATTCCGACAATGTGGGTCGACATGCTCCCGCCGAACATGAGAAATGTAATACCCACAGAACTCGCGTCAATGACAAAACACCAAATCATAAACGTAATAAAAGAATTTCCAAACACCGCTATCAACGATGCCGAACATGCCGCCGTCCTCCGCGCCATGCTCCAGTGGTTCACCGTCCCGATACGCATAAGCGCAAAGACGCACTTGCCGGGCAGACTCCCGCACACGATAAGAAGTACCCACTTTATACGCTACAACAGCCGTTTCCCGGAATGGGCGCCGATAAACAACAATCCGATAATCAACGAAGTCGTAATGTATAAAGTAAAAGGAGAAGACGTTACAAACATAGACGACAAAAACGGGCTTGTTTATGAAGAAATCAAACTTGATCGTACGGAAGTAAAAGATATAGTAATAGAAAAAGGGTACTCATATTTTCTTGATGCCGTATCGACCAATTTCGACAAAACATGGACCATGGACGGAAACCAGATAACGGAACGCCACCGTATCTACCGGCAATTTCAATTGGACGCAAATGAAATGGCGGACGTTGACCACAGCAGATACATGAGCATAGACAATTTCAACGGCAAAATCATGCCGCCGACCGACAGGCGGATAACAAAAGTAACATTTTGGGTAACCATATACGACGAAGCGCTCAACGAAAGAATGCGGCCGCAGGGGTCGGCGCTGGAAGAGGTATCGGCGCGGTTTGTTTATAGATGATTCTTCTTAAGTCTTTTTTTAAAAAATAGCTTTTTAAAAAAACATCGCACCCCAACAACGCCCGAATGAACATCGCCCTTCCCATTCAAACGATCCTTTGTTGTCCCAAACATTACGGAGCGATATCAGAGGGTCAGGCGACACATTTTAAAAAAGGTTTTAAAAAACACCCTGATTCAAATTGCCGCAATATATATTTAGGTGGGTCGGTATTTTTGTAGAACGACGTTATTTTTTCAAACATAATAAAGGAACACAGGAAGCATGGAACAAACTGTCTTAATGTTGACTTGTATGCCACTTATAATTATATACTATACATTCGCGCACATGACTACTTTCACCTCAAAAACAGCCGCCGTCGCCCAAAAAACGCAGTTTTCGCCTCTTGACAAAACTGCCCCACACCCCCACACCCCCCCCCCCACACCAACTCCCCTCACCACCCCCCCACCACACTC
>JAITUP010000047.1 GCA_031286265.1 Chitinispirillales bacterium
ATCCCCAACGACAAGATTACATAGGGGGATTGCGGGTCAAGCCCGCAATGACGGATTTTGAGACAGCCCCCTTAACGGCAACGTCAAAAACAAACCAGGGGTTGTTGCAAAAGCCTGTAACGACGTCATCGCGAGCGAAGCCCCTGTCCCCAAAAAAGGTTTTTAAGGTTTTGACTTTATAATATTTTTTATTTTGATTTTTATTTTATTTAAATGATTATAAGGAATTTTCCATTATGACCGCAAAACAAAAACACAAAGTCGCCTTGTACGACACCACTCTCCGCGACGGCAATCAGGCTTTAGGCATCAGCCTTTCCCTGAAAGACAAGTTGCTCATCGCCGAAAAGCTCAACGAGATCGGTATGCACTATATTGAAGGCGGCTGGCCGAATCCCGGCAACGCCATCGACACGGAGTTTTACATCCGCGTCCAAAAAATGAACTTGAAGGCCAAAATCGCGGCGTTCGGCTCGACCAGGCGCCCCGGCAACAAGGCGGAAGAAGACCCGTTTATGCTGGCGCTAACCTCGACGGGCGCTCCCGTGGCGACAATCTTTGGGAAAAGCTGGGACCTTCACGTCACGCATGTCATCAACACCACACTTGATGAAAATTTAGCGATGATTAACGATTCCGTGCGTTTTCTTAAAAAGAATATGGACGAGATGGTTTACGACGCGGAGCATTTTTTCGACGGATATAAGGCCAATCCCGAGTACGCAATCAAAACGCTTGAAGCCGCAGTTGACGGCGGGGCGGATTGCATCGTGCTGTGCGATACCAACGGCGGGTTGCTGCCGGATGAAGTTTTGACGATTTTTCGCGATGTCAAGTCCAAAATAAACGCCCCGCTCGGCGTGCACATGCACAACGATTCGGGGTGCGCCGAGGCATCGTCTTGCCTGTGCGTAATTGAGGGCGCGGTTCACGTTCAGGGTACAATGAACGGGTTGGGAGAGAGGTGCGGCAACGCTAATCTTTGCACAATCATTCCCAACTTGCAGATTAAGCGCGGGTTTGAATTAGTTACGTCTGAACAGCTTAAAATGTTGACATCCGCGTCAATCTATGTGGCCGAGCTTGCCAACACCGTACCGAACATCCGCCATCCCTATACCGGCGAAGCGGCGTTTTCGCACAAGGCCGGAGCGCATGCCGACGGGGTGCGCAAGGTACGCCACTCGTTTGAACATATTGACCCGGAAATCGTCGGCAACAACAGGCAGTTTGTGGTTAGCGATCAGGCGGGCGCAAGCACGATTCTCGAGAAGTTGTCGCGGTTCAAAGAAGGGCTCGACAAAAAAGACCCCGCCGTCCAGAGCGTACTTGCGAAAATAAAGGACATGGAAGCCGCGGGGTACCAATTTGAAGCGGCCGACGGCACGTTTGAATTGATTGTCCGTAAGGTATTGGGGCAATTTCAAGATCTGTTTGAAGTTAAGGCGTTTAGAACTCTCGGATGGAAGCGGGACGACTATAACGCAGGTTCGCTTGCTACCGTCCACGTCGAGACGCGGGAGGACGGCAGGTTAGAGCATGTGGCGGAGGGTGAAGACGGGCCGGTCAGCGCGTTAAATATGGCGTTGCGCAAGGCGCTTAGGGATAAATTCCCGTCGATAAACGATGTAAAACTAAATGACTACAAGGTGCGCGTGCTTGACGGGAAAGACGGTACGGAGGCAAAGGTGCGTGTGCTCATCAGTTCGTCCGATTCGACGAACACGTGGGGGACGGTTGGCGTGAGCAAAGACGTTATCGAGGCGTCATGGCTTGCGCTTGTTGACAGTTTGATGTATAAGTTAATGAAAGATGGATTGAAGAAATAGTGCGAAACGCGAGTTTTATTTGTTTTGGCGCTATGAAAATATAATTCCGAGATACGGGGAAATGGACGATCTTTAACAGACGGATATTGTCTGTGGGAAGGTAAGGTGACCGTTATGTTTTTTAATAGGCTCGCTAACACTGCCGTGGTTGTTCGTTTTCTATTGTATATCTATATAATATGAAACAAACAATCGTTACGGGCGTGTATTGCCCGTAGAAAGGCAGGGTAATGCTATGTTTTTAGTTGGTGCACTGATTTTGCTTGCTATAATTTTTGTAGCGGCGTTTGCTAGCAAATGGCGCGTCCCGTTAGTCGTTATTTCGCTCGTCGCGGGGATGCTTTTCGGGAGCGGTGTGCTCAACATCGTACCGTATCCCGATTACGGGTTTGCGCGGCAGTTGGCGGATGCTGCACTCGTTTTTGTCCTTTTTGTCGGCGGATTCAGCACATGCGACAAAAGGTTCAAGGCGGTGTTCGCGCCGGCCATGATTCTTGCAACCATAGGGGTCATAGGAACTGCGGCGATTACAGGTTCATTGCTCTACTTCCTGCTCAATTTTCCATGGCAGGTGGCCTTATTAGTAGGTTGCATCATCGCGTCTACCGATGCGGCGGCGATTTTTTCCATTTTACGAACACGGTCGCTCGACCCCAACATGTCGGCGCTCGTGGAGATAGAGTCCGCCACTAATGACCCTATGGCAATCGTTCTTACCACTATTGCCATCAGCATAGTGATTACTCAGGGGGGGGGTGGGGATCACGGCCAAGGGCAGTATATCCTTATCGCCCTGAAGCTTGTTTGGCAGACCGTAGGCGGCATCGGGATAGGGCTTTTAATCGGCTGGTTTGCGTGCCGCGCCAGCAAATATGTCGCGGAACTCGACAAGGGGTATTTTTACGTCTATATAGTCGCAATAATTATGTTGTCATTTGGCATTGCCGATCTTTGTAAGGCGAGCGGTATCCTTTCGGCTTTTTTTGCCGGTTTCATGTTGGGCAACTCGAATATTTCGTTCAAGTCCACAACGACAACTTTTCTCGAATCGCTGTCGACTATGGGCAACGTGGTGATTTTTGTTCTGCTCGGACTTTTAGTATTACCAAGCGAATTTGGCAGCGTATATAAAGACGGTATCGTGCTGTTTTTGATACTCACGTTTATTGCCCGCCCTGTGGTTGTGGCGGTATGTACGTTTTTTGCGCGGTACGGGCTCAGGGAGCACCTGTTTATGAACTGGAGCGGACTGCGCGGTGCGGTTCCAATGGTGCTCGCCACCTACCCGTTAGCCGCCGGCATCGAAGGGGCGCGATACATTTTTAACATCGTGTTTTTCGCGGTTTTCCTCTCGATGGCGATACAGGGTTCCACAATCACAAAACTTGCCGACAAATTGAAGTTGGCGACAAAGGCCAAGCCGAAACCGAAGCAGGTGATGGAACTCGTAGCGATGCACCACTCCGATTTGGAGCTGGTAGAGATGGACATAGACGACAGCATATACGGCGGTTCCGAACCGGTGCCGATTTCATCGTTTAATTTGCCGGCGGGAACAACCGTTACAATGGTAAACCGTAACGACAAAATAATCGCCCCCACCGGGAAAACCGAGATATTTCCAGGCGATATCCTTTATGTACTGGTGAAAATAAGTGAAGTGGACAATGCAACCGCGGCGATACGCGGGCGCTTTTCATCGAAAAACACGCAGGTGATGCAGACAGTGGCTCAAACTTAAAAAAAGGAACAGGCATTTATGGAGGGAAATATAGCCAAGATGCTTTTTATAGGCGCAGCGATAATGCTTGTGATTATTTTTGCGGCGAGTACCATGCGCAGGTGGTGTGTGCCGCTTGTGCTGTTTTCGCTTTTCGCGGGCGTATTTTTTGGGAGCGATGTCGTCCACCTCGTGAAATTTAGCGATCCCGCTATCGCGCGGGAGATTGCGAATTTCGCGCTTATTTTTGTCCTTTTCGTAGGCGGTTACGGCACGTGCAAGAAGAAATTTAAGGCGGTGTTCGCGCCGGCTACGGTTTTGGCGACGGTGGGGGTTATACTGACCGCGGCGGTTACCGCCGGGCTGTTTTTTCTCTTTTTCCCCGCTATGGGCCTTCCGGTGGCCATACTTATCGGGTGCATCATCGCGTCTACCGATGCCGCGGCGGTGTTTTCTATCTTACGGACGCGGGCGCTGGAACCAAGACTATCGGCGCTGGTGGAAGTAGAATCCGCGACTAACGACCCGATGGCGATAGTTCTTACCACCGTTGCCGTCAGCCTCGTCGCCGATGGCGGTGGAATGGACGGATGGCCTGTCGGCCTTGTCCTCGATTTGATTTGGAAGATTACAGGCGGCGCTTTGGCAGGGCTCCTTGTCGGTTGGATCGCGTGCCGTCTGAGCAGGTACGTCGCGAAGCTTGAGATGGGCTACTACTACATATTTTTGATGGCGATCATCTGGCTGTCGTTTGGTACGGCAGAGCTTGTGGGAGCGAGCGGCGTACTTTCGGCCTTTTTTGCCGGCTTTATACTAGGCAACGCAAATATCCCGTTCAAACCGACATCGACGCATTTTTTTGATTCGCTTTCTACCATGAGCAACGTTATGATTTTCGTGTTGCTCGGATTTTTGGTGAAACCTTCCAAATTTGTCAGCGTGTTTTGGGAAGGGGTCGCGCTCTTTTTGATAGTCACGTTTATCGCCCGCCCGATCGCCACGGCGGCCAGTACGTTTTTTGCAAAATACGGCCTCAAGGCAAACATATTTTTGAGCTGGTGCGGCCTGCGCGGCGCGGTACCCATGGTACTCGCCACCTACCCGCTGGCCGCGAACATCAATGACGCGAACAGATTGTTCAATATTATCTGCGTAACCGTTCTGCTCTCAATGGTGATACAGGGCTCGACAATTGCGCCGCTCGCCGACAAGTTTAAACTCGCCGGCAAAGCGAGGCCGCGCCCCAAACAGGTTATGGAACTTATGACGCTGCACAACTCGGAGGTGGAGCTTGTGGAGATAGACATAGACGACGACGTATATACCGGATCAATCCCGATATCGTCGTTTGAATTGCCGGACGAGACTGCTATAACAATGATAAACCGTAACGACAAGATCGTCGTTCCAACGGGGCAGACGGAGGTGGTAGCGGGCGACATACTGTACGTGCTTGTCAAAGTCGGCCAGGAAGATGCTGTCGCTACGGAGATATACAACCATTTTGAACTTTGCTCGGAAACGGGCGCGGCGACGGCCGTTTAATTGGTGAGTGAATAAACTATGAAACAGACCGCAAAACAATTTTTAACCGATACCGTTTTTATGATGACCGGTAGCCTGCTCTGCGCCGTCGCCATAAACGGTTTTTTGCGTCCGCATGAATTTTTAACCGGTGGGATGGCAGGGGCGTCGCTCATAATTTACTACCAGTGGAAAGGCATTCCGTTTGGAGTGTTGTATTTTTTAGTAAACATCCCGGTTTTCCTTTTAGGATATTTTATTGTTGGACGGAAGTTTATACTGTATTCCTTTTGGGCGGTTTTGATTCACTCTACGATGTTTTCTTATATCCTCCCGGTGATAGAAATCCCCGATACGCTTTTGAGCGCGTTGGTGGCAGGAGTGATAAGCGGGACCGGCGTCGCGCTCATATTGCGCACAAACGGAATGTGCGGCGGTACCGAAATAATATCCGTAATACTCAACAAATTCTACTCCGTTAACCTGAGCGTAACCAATATGCTGGTAAACGCCATTGTGGTGCTGGCCGCGAGCTTCTTTCTGCCGTTTGAAAATATACTCTACTCGTCCGTCTTCATAATCATGAACGCCCAAGTAATGAACGCCGTATCCAAGGGACTCGCGAAGAGGAAAGCGGTGATGGTTATATCGAAAAAATGGAAAGAAATATTAGACGTTCTCAACCGCGAAAAAAGAATAGGCACCACTCTATTGAGCGCCAAGGGCGGCTACACAGGCTCGGAAGAACCAATCCTCTACTCAATAGTAAAAAGCCATCAAGTCAGCATAATAAGAACCATAACAACCCGCATAGACCCCGCGGCGTTTATCGTTATTATGGAAACGACGGACATCATCAACGAGACAATAGGGAACCAACCGCCGTGGAAGAAACAATTGTATTAGGCGGCAGTGAAGAAATTTGATTTATTATTTGGGATTATAGTATTTTGTAAATAACGTATCACGCCTATAATCAACAAAAATCAGGGACGGCTATTATGATGGAAATACCCCCAAAGCGCCCCGTGCGTTTTTTTAATACTACCGGGCCGTGCCGGCCTTGGGATCACTACATGTTGCCGCCCGCAGACAGGCTTGTGGGTGCGCAACTT
>JAITUP010000118.1 GCA_031286265.1 Chitinispirillales bacterium
CCGCTTATGGGGGACCGCAGGGGGGTTATCGTATCGGGGCGTTACGGGGCAGAGCCCCGTCACCAAAAAACAAAGCCAAACTCAATAGATAATTGAGGTTAATTACCGCCGGGTTAATATAATCCATTGAGGGCAACATCGCGGTCCGGCAAAACCTCTGTTCCGCGGTAAATAATTACCTCCCTTTTTCCAACCGTTCCGCCAAAAATGCGTGTAATTTGCTTTCCCTGATCTTTTTTTGTGTAACCTTATATGCGTAGGGTACCCTGTGAAACGCTACCGTTTTTTTGACGGTGTCATATATCGCATAGCAAGCCCTGTTATCGTGATCGCGCGGTTGACCCACGCTGCCTACGTTTATCAGGTAGGTGTTGTCGTCCTTGATTTCCGTTGAAGTTCCCGATCGGACGAGAATGTCGCCATTCTCGCGGCATATAATTGCCGGACAGTGTGTGTGGCCTATGAAATTTACGCATTGTTTCAGGCTGCCAAACGCTTTTATGACGGATGCGTCGTCGTCGGGCAGAACATAGGCAAAATCTTCCGGTGCGTGCGGCGACGCGTGTACGAAAGCGGCGTTTCCTTCTTCGTATATCAGCGGAAGGCTACCCAAAAACTCTCTGCCGGCATCGGTCAGGTTTTGCTTTGTCCATTCTATTGCCGAGAAGGCGAAAAAGGTGAAACTGCGCGTGTCGGTTTTATCGATGGCGGCGTAGTCGTGGTTTCCGGCGACGCATCGGACGGCAACTTCGCCGATGAGATCGATGCACCGCTGAGGATTGGGGTAATACCCCACAATATCGCCCAAACAGACGATTCTATCGGCTTTTCGGCGTTTTATGTCTTTTAATACAGCAAGCAAAGCTTCAAGATTACCATGAATATCAGAGACTATAGCGTATTTCATTTGTCGATTTTTGCCTTTTTTTGTGATATGCGCCACTACAATATACTATATTGTAATGCTCAATAAGTTGATGGGTTGGAAATTATTTAATAGAGGTTCCGTTGTGCTGCCTTCTTACGCTAATAAACTGAAAGAATTTCGCGAGGCCGTGGGCGGAGCGTCTTCCGTGCTCATTCTGACTCACGATTACCCCGACCCGGACTGCATCGCGTCGGCCTACGGGCTGTCGGAATTACTTTCGTTCTGGGGTGTGGAGCGGTCTACCATCTCGTTCGGCGGCTTTGTGGGCCGGGCCGAAAACAGGGCGATGATTCGCCACATCAACATCCCAACACTCCCGTTCGCTCTCGTTGACACAAACGACTACGACCGAATAATTTTGGTCGACTGCTACCCCGGCAGGGGGAACGTATCGCTGCCGCCGCACGTTCATGTACACGCGGTAATAGACCATCATCCAAACAACCCTCCGGCAGACGCGCCTTTTTTTCACGATATCCGCCCGGGGTACGGCGCGGCGTCAACGATAGTAACGTCCTATCTGCTCGAAGCCGGATGCCCCATATCGCCAAACCTCGCCACCGCCCTGTATAACGGAATAAAGACCGACACGGGCGGCATTCTGCGTGATACCGTCTCGGACGATATAGAGTGCTACAGAAGGCTCTTTGAACTGATGGACTACCGCCTCCTCTCCCAGATAGAAAACCCGGGCCGAGACATGGAATTTTTCCGCATGATACATAGAGCGACGGAAGCGGCCGTGTGCTACGAAAACGTCGGCTATACCCATGTCGGCGCCGTATCCGCGCCCGACAGCGTGGCGGAAATGGCGGAATTTTTCCACAGTTGGGAAAAATTAGAATGGATGATTTGCAGCGGGATCTTCAAAAATCAGGTATTTTTTTCGATGCGCTCGGCGACTGACCGTTTAGCGTGGGCACAGGCCGAACGGTTAGCCAAACGGCTCGGCGGAAGCGGCGGCGGCCACGCAAAAGCCGCGGCGGGACGCATACCGATCGAAACAGATATCGCAACCACACTAACCAAAATAGAATCGTCGATACGAGAAATATTCGGTGTAAAAAATATAGAAGCGGAACCGCTTTTGTAGAGAAATATCAACAAAAAACGGAGGTGATATCTTGAGTAAAGTTCTTGCTGTGAACGGGAGCCCCAGGGCCGGTGGTAATACCGCCGCTATGTTGAAAACTGTGCTTGCGGTTTGTGAAAAAGCCGGGCATGAAATTGAATTGTACCAAGCTGGCGGAAAACCTGTACGCGGATGTATAGCCTGCGGTGGATGTGGAACACATATCGGGCGTTGCGCTACAGACGACTGGGTGAATGAAATCTATAAAAAAATGGCGGAAGCAGACGCGATTATTCTGGGATCGCCTACATATTTCGCTGACCTGACGCCGGAAATCAAGGCGGTCATCGATCGCACTGGATTCGTGTCGCGACGGGATAAAATGAAATTTAGCCGCAAGATCGGCGCCGGTGTCGCGGCGGTACGCAGAGCCGGCAGCATACACGTGATTGATTCCATCAACCATTTTTTTCTAATAAACGATATGAT
Organism: Chitinispirillales bacterium; assembly: GCA_031286265.1. GTDB lineage: Bacteria > Fibrobacterota > Chitinivibrionia > Chitinivibrionales > Chitinispirillaceae > GUT77. The sequence continues at coordinate 2,490 of JAITUP010000118.1, forward strand.
TATTCCGGGCAGCAGCTATTGGGGGATGAGTCTGGCTAGGGATTTAGGGGAATATGAAAAGGATGAAGAAGGGATGGAGACGATGAAGAGGCTCGGGGAAAATGTTGTCTGGTTGCTGGAAAAATTGAAGTAGAAAACGCTTCTATAGTGGTTCCACTTTAAAATAGCACCTACATCGCCCAACGACTGCACGTTACTCCGTGATGTCGCCGGACAACGCGGATGCTATTTCAAAGTGGAATGACTATTAACCCGGCGGTAATTAACCTCAATTATCTATTGAGTTTGGCTTTGTTTTTTGAGGACGGGGCTCATAAGTTCCCTCTTTCAATCAAATAGCAGGATGTACACTGTACATCCTCAC
>JAITUP010000009.1 GCA_031286265.1 Chitinispirillales bacterium
GGATACGGGTTTTAGCGTAAGTCGGTTTTAAAATGGGGGCGTTACGGGGGCGGAGCCCCTGTCACCAAAAGGTTTAAAAGATTTTGACTTTAATGTTTTGAAGTTGATTTTAACGTTGAGGTCAATTACCGCCGGGTTAATATATAGTGGATAAAAATACAAATTTTCTTCGACACAGCTATTCGCAGGTATTATATTGAAGAGGTGTTGAGCAAGATAACCGGAAAATCGGAGAAAATCCATGGATTTCGTTCTCGCCTATATCACCGCAAAAGACAAGGGGCAGGCCCTGTCAATCGGCAAAGCCCTCGTTGAAGAACGGCTTGCCGCTTGCGTCAACGTCGTCGACGGTATGACATCCGTATACTGGTGGGATGGAAAAGTTAATACGGATGATGAAGCCGTGCTTATTGCTAAAACAACCGCTGAAAAGTTTCAATTACTCATAGATCGTGTCAAACAGCTCCATTCCTACACGTGCCCGTGCATTGTGTCGCTTCCGATAACGGGAGGCAGTGAGGGGTATTTGGAGTGGCTGGCTGAGCAGGTTGGGTGAGCAATTTTTTCTGCTGCACTACGCGATATTGATTCACCTCATTATCGTCACCAGCCTCGCCTGAAGCGACCCTATTTTAGCCCGTGACCGCAGCATTACCGGGTATTTGTGATTGTCGTCTGATATCCATACTTCTATTTTGTCTCTTCTGCCGAATACTCTGCCGTCTCCACCGGCTGTCAGTTCCACTTTTACACAGTTAAAGGAACCTGCGGCGGTTTGTATGGTTTCCCGTCTGTCCTGGACGCTGAATCTGATCGGATGGGTGTTTGGTCTGGTGAACAGGTTTGCTTCGAATCTGTCGCCGGGGTTTAGCGGTTTTGATCTCACGTAGTATATCAGAGACATAAAATCGTGCGTGAATCGCGGTGTTTCGTGTTCTTGCAGCCCTCTTCTCTCCAAAAATAGCTTGTTTCTTGTGTTGTCGTATATGATGTACGAGTCCATTCTGTATTTGTTTCCTTCTCGCGCGTGATGTTCGTAGAAGTGCGGATAGAGGCCCTCGGCGTCGATCCATGAGATGTCGTAGTTGCGGACTTTATATATGGCGCTTACGATGTTGCCGGTCATGGCTTTGCCGCCGATTCGGATTAGCCCGCGGTCGCGGTGCGGTGTGGCGGTGAGGATTACGAATCCGGCTCTGAATAGCCCCCATCTGACCTCATAGACGAGCGTTTCGCCGTTCATGAACGGTCGGTTGGTCTGTATCCTGCGCTGCGCGAGCGGCGAGGGGCCGCCTAAATGCTCTTTTGTGACGGAATCGATAAACGCACGCGTAAACGGCAGCGCGTCCATCTCCCTCGACGCGTCTTGCCAGCGGAAGTTGTCCTCCTCGTTTCTGTTGGCAAGGCAGAGGGCGGGCGCGGCAATTATGACTAGAGCGGCCACGGCGGCTAATATGGATGTTCGTTTGGCCATGTCGTTATCCATCGTCCTGTTCGGGGTAACGTTTTTGCGCTTGTTCGATATTCGGTAATATTTCAAAAAATATGTCTACAAGCTGCGGATCGAACTTTATCCCGGAGAGTTTCCGCATTTCGGCAAGGGCTACGTCTTCTCCGAACGGGTCTTTGTATACCCGTCTCGACCGCAGCGCGTCATATACGTCGGCGATGGCGACGATTCTTCCGGCTAACGGTATTTCTTCGCCTTTTTTGCCGAGCGGCTCGCCTTTTTCATCGGCCTTGATGACCTTGCCGGTAGTTGGGTCGATCCAGCCCGGGTAGCCTGTACCGTCCCAGTTTTCGTGGTGGGTGAGGGCTATCTGCTGCGCCATGATATCGATCGGCGATTGCGGGTCGTCGAAGAGCGTGGCCCCGTACAGTGAGTGCTGCTGCATGATTTTAAACTCTTCCGGGGTGAAGCGCCCGGGTTTTTTAAGGATTGTATCCGAAATCGCGACTTTCCCGATGTCGTGCAGCATCGCGCCGATCCTGAGGCAGTCTCTGGTTTTCACCCACTCGTTTTCGGGCACGTTGTGTTTGAGCGCCCAGCGATCATATATTTCCACCGCGTACCCCGCCACGCGGTTTACGTGCGTCCCCGTTTCCTTGGGATCGCGCAACTCCGACATCCTCATCATCCTCAATATCATCGCCCTGTTTTCGTTTGCCCGTTGCAGGACGGTCGTCGCGTCGGCGGCGAAGTGAGTGATTAAGGCTTCGTCATTTGATGAAAACGGTACGATGTTGCGTTCGCTGTCCATTGCGTTTATTAGCTGGATGACGCCGAGGAGGCGGTCGGCCGCGATGAGTGGAAACGTTAGCATTGAGCTGGATTTATAACCGGTCAGTTTGTCTATGGATGTATTAAATGAATAGGGCTCCGTCGCGGGGATGTCGTACACGTCTTTGATATTGACGATGTTCCGCGTGGTCGCGCAGTAGCCGGAGATGGATTTTACGCTGATGGGCACGGTGACCTCCGAATTCGCGAGAACCGAGTATCTTACTCTCTCCCCGTCCGGCCCGGATTTCGCCAATGTATCGTTTTGGGCATATTTTATCAGGAGTTCGTCGACCTGCTCTCCGTCTTTGATGCTTTTTTGCTTTACATATATCGATCCGGCATCGGCGTTTACCATCCTGCGTGCCTCATACAGGATGCGTTCGAGAAGGAGGTCAAGGTCCTGAATTTTGTTCCATTCCGACTTTAGGCTGACGATCGATTCATAATTCGTAATTTTTTCGGTCATACTTTTCTTTCTTATTGTTGATGAGCCGCATCGCTACTGAAATGCCATACATTGTCATACCACATTAGACCGCGGTACGGCAACATTTGTTACAGGATATTTTTGCTTGGCATATAATATAATTTTTTTCTCCGGAGGCGGTAATTATTTTGTGGTTATGGGTAAAATAATTAAAATGATTAGATCCGCGTTTTTGGCCGCCGTTTTCATTACGGCCCACGTTCAGGCCGCTTTCCTGCTAATACCTATGGACGGCGCGCAGACAGATCACCTTAAGGCCTACGGCGTGGTCTACAACATGGTGTCGGAGGGAGTTAGAGTCTATTGGCTGCTCAATTACCGCGGCGGATCGTTTGCCGCGGAGAACGGTGGCAGGTTTCAGGTGAGCGCGAGGGCCGCGGGCGTGGAGTCACGGATCATCTCCAATACCGACTGGGCCGAGATACTCGACATCATTGAAGCGAACAATATGGAGAGGGTCGCGCTGGAAAAAGCGCCGAGGATCGCCGTCTACACGCCCGAAGGGATGCGCCCGTGGGACGATGCCGTCACGCTTGCGCTGACATACGCCGAAATCCCGTTTGACAAGGTGTATGACCGGGAGGTACTGGGCGGCCGGCTCAATGATTACGACTGGCTTCATCTCCACCACGAAGATTTTACCGGTCAATACAGTAAATTTCACGCGAGTTTTTCAAACGCTCCGTGGTATCAGAAGAAACGCGTCGAGCTTGAGACGTTAGCGAGGGAATTGGGGTTCAGTACGGTTTGCGCGCTTAAAAAAGGCGTTGCGCTGACCATTCGCAGGTTCGTAGAAGAGGGCGGTTTTCTCTTTGCCATGTGCAGCGCCCCCAACACGCTCGAGATCGCGCTCGCAACGCTTGGAACGAACATCGTAGACCGCGTCTACGGCGGGCCGGGCCTTGATCCAGATTATAGAATGAAACTCGATTTTAGCATGACTATGGCATTTGAAAATTTTGAGATTATCACCGATCCTTTTGTCGTTTCTTTTTGTAATATAGACGTGAATCAGGTAAACACGCCGCGCCGTATAAACGCAAGGGAATTCGTGCTTTTCGAGTTCAGCGCGAAGCTCGACCCGGTGCCGACGATGCTCAACCAAAATCATGTCAACGTAATCCCCGCGTATCACGGATTGCTGACATCGTTCAACAGGGATGTCATCAAAAAAAGCGTGGTAATTTTGGGCGAAACGCCGGGGACCAATATGGTTCAATACATCCACGGGATAGTGGGAGAGGGGCAATTTACGTATTTGGGCGGCCACGACCCGGAGGCGTATGTCCACGCGGTCGGCGACAAGCCGACCATGCTCGAACTGCATAAAAATTCGCCGGGCTACAGATTGATACTAAACAATGTACTGTTTCCGGCTGCGGAGAAAAAAGAGAAAAAGACGTGATTTATGTGACTCGTAAGTTTTGCAGTAAAAAGGTTCAAATTTATGGGTAGGCAAAAAACAGGCGATACCGAGACCAATCTTCACGTGCGTTCATTTGATACGCCAATCCCGTTAGAAGAATATGCCGCGCTTGAGAAGAATCAGCTTTACATAATTCTCGACAACCTGCGCAGCGCGTTTAACGTGGGATCGATTTTCAGATTATGCGACGCGATGAGGGTCGCCGGATTATTTTTGTGCGGATATACCGCGTCGCCGCCTCATATCAAATTGGAAAAAACATCGTTGGGGACGATAGATTATGTTCCGTGGAAAAAGTTTGAATCTACGGTTGATGCCGTTTTATATCTGAAAGAGCGTGGGATTGCGGTTTGGGCCGCGGAGACTACGTCTGAGTCTGTTCCTTATGATAAGGTGGAATACCCGTTGCCGCTTGGTATCGTTTTCGGTAATGAGGCGCTTGGAGTGGAACGCGAAGTTATTGATTTATGCGACAGGCTTGTTGAAATTCCGCTCTACGGGTTCAAAAACTCCATCAACGTAGCGGCGTCTTGCGCTGTAATAGGGTTTGCGGCTATCACGCAACGCCACCCCTCGCGCAAAACAACCGCGGCCCTTGCCGATATCCGGAATAATAGTATTGTTCACAAGTATTAAATATCAAACAATCATTTTGTGCCCGGATGTATATTGTGAGTATGGCTAAAAGCGTGCACATATCGACAGCGACCGACATTTCCTATTCCGACGGTAGAATGTCGCAGAGGCGGCTACCGGCGTTTGGCAGCTATGTAGCCTTTGCCGTCACGCTCTTTCTGCTGATTTTGGTGGTCGGCAGCGGCGTTTTTTTCTTTTCTATGCGGCAAATTATAAGGGGCAATAAGGGGCGGGAATTAGTCAAATTACTCGAACTTGAGCGAATAAAACTCGAAAATTATGTTGACAAGGAGATTGCGATTGTTCTTAAAATGGCCTCCTCGCCGCTTATCCGCTATTACTTTGAGGAACCGAATAATCCTGAATTTCAGCGTTACGCAAGAGAGGAGATAGACGACTATCGCTATATACTGATGGGGAGCGTTTTCTGGATAAGCGATGTCGATAAGATGTTCTATTATGACAGCCATGAACCGTTTAAGCTTGATACCGAATTACCGGAGAATTACTGGTATCCGATGACGCTCTACAACACGGATAATTACAACTTCAATATCAACTACAATCCCGATTTGAATGTGACGAATCTCTGGGTCAACGTGCCCGTTTTGGGATCGGAGGACAAGCCGGTCGGGATACTTGGGGCGGGGATTAATCTTTCCTCGTTTATAGGCGCTATTTTCGAGCATTACACGATGATCGATTCGCGCAACAGGCCTTTTTTATATTTTTTCAATGAAGACGGGGAAATTACAGGCGCGGAAGATGTTGAGTTGGCGTATACCAAGAAAAACATTTCGGAGTACCTCAAAGACGAAATAGACATACACGTCATTTCGAAAATTAAGAGTTTGAAGCCGAACGAGGCGTATACGTTCTCGGCGCGTTCGGGTCAGGCGGCGGTAATCTTTATACCCGCGCTTGACTGGTACGCCGTTGCGCTTCAGCCAGACAACATTAGCGATTATAACACGCCGCTCACGGTATTTTTTATTGTCGGTTTGCTTATCGTCGCGCTCATTCTCGTCCTGTCAAACATTTTTATCGCTGATCTTCTCGTGCCGCTACGCGAAACTATGGCATCGCTCACGGCCGCGTCTAAGGCGAAAAGTGATTTCCTCGCCAAAATGAGCCACGAAATACGCACGCCCATGAACGCGATACTCGGTGTAGCGCAGATACAGCAGGAAAAAGAAAATCTGCCGGAAGAAACGAAATCGGCGTTCGATATCATCAGCCATTCGAGCATGACGCTTCTTAGTATTATTAACGATATACTCGATATGTCGAAGATTGAAACCGGGAAACTTACGCTTAATCCGATCGAGTACGATGTCCCCAGTCTGATATGCGACGTTGTACAGCTTAATGTCACACGGGTCGATTCTAAGCCTGTCGATTTCAAGCTCCTCGTTGACGAAAATCTGCCGGTAGTGCTTTTCGGCGACGATTTGCGGGTGAAGCAGATACTTAATAACATTCTCTCAAACTCGTTCAAATACACCGGCGAGGGAAGCATTAATTTGTCTATAACGCATGCCGCGGATATAGACGGGAACACGGCGCTGACGTTTAAGGTTACCGACACCGGCCAGGGTATTAGGGAGGAAGACTTGAAAGAGCTATTCTCCGAATATTTGCGTCTCAACATTGACATCAACCGCAATGTTGAGGGTACGGGTCTTGGCCTGAACATCGTGCGGCGGCTTGTTACTATGATGGACGGCTGGATTGATGTTGAAAGCGAATATGGCAAGGGTAGCACATTCACGGTAACCGTGAGGCAAAAAATGGTCCTTGGCGCCGGCATTATCGGCGCGGAGTATTCGAAAAAATTGCAGGACTTTTGTTTTGCCGGCATAATGCGCCGCGACGACAAGCATATAGACCGCACTCCGATGCCGCACGGAAGCGTGCTCGTAGTTGATGATGTGGAGACAAATTTACTCATTGCCGAGATGCTGCTTACGCCCTACGAACTTAAGATAGAGAAAGCGACAAGCGGACCGGTGGCGATAGAAAAAATCAAAAACGGCAAAACTTACGACATAGTTTTTATGGATCACATGATGCCTGAAATGGATGGAATTGAGGCGGCCGCCGAACTGCGGGCATACGGATACGGCGGCATTATCGTGGCCCTGACGGCAAACGCGATTGTCGGTAACAGGGAGATGTTTATAAGCAACGGATTCGACGATTTCCTTTCGAAACCGGTAAGCGTGCAGGAACTTGATGAAATTCTGAACAAATACATTCATTGCAAGTATTCGGATGAAGATGTTGATGCGCCTGCGGATCAAACAGGCGCGCCTATCGAGGCGAAAGTTTTGACGCCGCCGCGTTCCGCGCCGATAAAAATGAACGAGCGTTTTCTTGACGCGTTGAAGCGTGATGTGACAAAGTCTATTGCCATGATGCGCGAAACGGTGGCAAGCGGCGATATCAAACTTTTTACAACGGCCGCCCACGGCTTGAAATCGGTGTTGGCCGCCGTAGGCGAATATGAAAAATCGGAACTTGCGCTCGCGCTTGAAACGGCCGGGCGGAACGACGATATGGAGTTTATCTCCGTAAATATCGACAAATTCATTACAACGCTTGAGGAACTTGTTGAAAATGGGTAACGAGCGGAAAACAGTTTTTTTGGTCGACGACAATGTGACGAATCTTACGCTCGGCAAGAACGCGCTTGCCGGTGGGCGCTACAATGTCTTCACTTTGAATTCGGGCGAACGTCTTTTCAAAATGCTCGAAAAAAACATTCCAGACATTATTCTGCTCGATGTCGAGATGCCGGAGATGGACGGCTATGATGTGATTAAGGCTCTTAAAGCCAATGAAAAGACCGCGCATATTCCGGTAATTTTTCTGACGGCGAAAACAGACGGCGAAAGCGAATATACCGGGCTCACACTCGGAGCGATAGACTATATCACAAAGCCGTTTACCCCGTCGCTTTTACTCAAGCGGCTCGAAGTGCATTTGCTTATCGAATCTCAGAGGAAAGAACTGGAAACCTACAATGAAAATCTTCAAAAAATGGTTAACGAAAAGACGGAAACGGTCGTTGAACTCAAAAACGCCATTCTGAAAACAATGGCGGAGATGGTTGATTGCCGCGACGACGCTACCGGCGGGCATATCGAAAGAACGCAGGGTTATTTGGGCATCCTCGTTGACGCGATGCGGAAACGCGGCATATACGAAGAAGAAATCGCGCAATGGGACATCAACTTACTCGTACAGTCGGCGCAGTTGCATGATTTAGGGAAAATATCAATAAAGGATAACATTCTACAAAAACCGGGAAAACTCACACCTGAAGAATTTGAAGTGATTAAGGCGCACACCGCCTTTGGCGAGAGAATCATCGACAAAATAAAGGTCAAAGGCGCGGAACAGGAATTTTTAAATCACGCTAAGGTATTGATTAGTTCGCATCATGAGAGATGGGACGGAACCGGATACCCGCTGGGTCTTAGGGGCCTTGAGATACCGCTGCCCGGCAGGCTAATGGCCATTGCCGATGTTTATGACGCGCTTGTTTCAGAGAGACCGTATAAAGATGCTTTTACGCATGACGCCGCCGTTGCAATAATTCTGGATGGCAGAGAGACGCACTTCGATCCGGTGCTGGTAGACCTGTTTCTCGAAATCACCGATGAGTTTAAGGCCATCAGCCAAACCGCGAATACGGACGATGATGAGTTATGAAAACCTACTCAAAACGAAACAAGCGGCATTTTTTGCGTCATGCCTATACCCATCTTGCGATTTTGTGGTTTATATACTTTGCGCTGGCGGTTCTGTGCGGACGATTTTTGTCTAATACCGCGCAAGTCATAATAGCGTGGGGTATTGTTTTTCAGATTGTCGCCACCGTGGTTATTGTGCGTATCGTTGCGGCGAAACGAAAATTGGAAAACAGAGAAAGGCAGGAAAGCTATTTCCTCGCCAACATGAGTCATGAGATACGTACCCCGCTCAACGCGATAATCGGTTTTGCCGAACTTGCCATGCGCGAGGATATTCCGCCTGCCGCCTACGAACATGTGTTCACGATTAAACAAGCCGGCGCGAACCTGCTCTCTATGATAAACGACATCCTCGACTACTCGAAGATGGAAAGCGGTAAGATGAATATCGTTAACGGCGAATATCACTTTTCCCCGTTAGTGAACGACATCGTCAGTATAATCAAAGTGAAAGCGGCTTATTCCAGATTGAGATTTGTAGTGTTTATAGACGGCAATATCCCTTCCTTGCTCATTGGGGATGAAATAAAGGTGCGTCAAGCATTGTTAAACGTTTTGAGCAACGCGGTGAAATATACGGACAGAGGTTTCGTGTCGCTTACCATTACAGGGCAGACGGAAAGCGCTGATAACAGCATGATTTCTCTCGACATCAAAGTAGCCGATAGCGGCAAGGGGATAAAAAAGGAAGATATCGAAAAATTGTTTAACGATTATGTTCAGGTTGACGATGTGAAAAATAAAGGCATAGAGGGAACGGGCCTTGGACTCGTGATAACAAATAACATTCTAACCGCGATGGGCGGTTCGATTTCGGTTGAATCAAAATATGGTTCCGGCAGCGTCTTCACGCTTAGCCTGCCGCAAAAATTCAACAACCCGGAAAAGCACGCACAGGTTTTGGATAGGGAGAATAAAGGCGTACTCATCTATGAGCGCCGGGAAATCAACGCCGATTCGATATCGCGTACATTAGAAAATCTCGACGTATATTGCACGGTCGTTACAAGCGAAGCCGAGCTTGACGAAGAAGCGAAAAACAAGCGCTATCGTTTTATATTTACCGCGCCGATTTACTACGAAACGGTAAAAAAAATAATGACCGAGCGCGAACTCGACGCCAAACTTGTCTTCCTGACAGAATTTGGCGACATGATTCCAGATCTAACCGCGACGATGCTGTCGATGCCCGCCTACTCGGCCACCGTGGCCGATGTCTTGAACGGCGTTTCCGGCAGTTTCAACTACGGCGCGAAAAAAGAGGGCTACGCAAAATTCATCGCGCCGGAGGCGAAGGTTCTGTTAGTCGACGACGCCAACACCAATTTGCGAGTTGCGGAAGGATTGCTGTCGCCGTATAAAATGCAGATTACAACATGCAAAAGCGGACGCGAGGCGATTGACGCCGTGAAATCGGAACGCTACGATATAGTATTCATGGATCACATGATGCCGGGGATGGACGGCTTAGAAGCGACAAGGCACATACGGGCTCTCGACGACGAATACTACCGCAAGCTGCCAATCATCGCGCTGACCGCAAACGCCGTGGCGGGCGCAAAGGAAATGTTCTTGAGCGAGGGGTGCGACGACTTTATCCCCAAGCCGATAGAAATCAGTAAATTGAACATGGTTCTTGGCAAGTGGATACCGGAAGAAAAACGCAAATCCCCCGCGGAAGACGCGCTGCCTGAAGATGCGAACGGTGAAGACAAAACCATAGACTTGTCAATAGAAGGCATTGACATCAAGAAAGGCCTGATTCTTTCGGGCGGCAACAGCGTACATTACATGCGCACGCTAACTGTGTTTTACGAGGACGGTTTTGAAAAAATCGAGGTGATCAAACGCAGCCTCGAAACAGGCGACTTGTTGTTATATGCCACCTACGTTCACGGCTTGAAGAGCGCTTCCGCGAGCATTGGCGCGGATCAATTATCCGAGATCGCCCATGAACTGGAAATGGCGGGCAAGGTGGAAAACATAGCGCTCATAAATGAACTCACCCCAAAATTTTTGCTCGATTTGGAAAGCCTGCTGCGCGCTATGAGTCAAGTACTTGGCGACCTGAAACCAAAGGGAGCCAGCGCGGCAACCGCCGAGGCGTTGATTCACGAACTCGTCAAATACAGAAACGCGCTCGATAGCTTCGATTCCGAAGCCATGGACAACGCGGCGGACGCCCTGCACAGCTTTGAATCGTCGGAAGAATTTGGCGAAGAAATCAAAGAGATTCTACAAAACGCGCTAATAGGGGATTATGACGAGGTGTTTGCGGGGGTTGATAAATTATTGGGGCGGTTGAGACGTGACTGATCTACACTTTTTTTAAAACCTTTTTTTTAAAATGTGTCGCCTCACCTCCTGATACCGCTCCGTAATGTTTGGGACAACAAAGGGTTGCGACCAGGGATGCAGGCTTTTTTTAAAACCTTTTTTTTAAAATGTGTCGCCTAACCCCCCGATACCGCTCCGTAATGTTTGGGACAACAAAGGCTCGACTGAATGGATAGGGCGATGTTCATTCTGGGCGTTAGTGGGGTGTTTGGCAAAACCCCGGATGGGGTTTGATGTTGGTAGCGTCGGGTTGGGGCCGTAGCGCCCCTACCCGACGTTATGAGGTTCAATAGAATTTCCCAGCACCTCGGATGAGGTGCAACAACCCCGTAAGCTCATGGTGAACTAAAGGGAAAGAACAAGGCGGAAGCCTATGCCGTAGTAGCGGGCGTCCGGGGTGTAGTTGCCGCGAAAGGACACTCGGCAGCCCCTCGCGCTGCTGTACCAACTGCCCCCGCGGACTACGCGGCTGGAGCCCGTAGCAGGACCTGCAGGATCTGTCACACCACCTTCACGACCAGCATAAGCTGTACTACTCCACCAATCATTAACCCACTCCCAAACATTACCAGTCATATCAAAAAGACCCAACTCATTAGGATCCTTACCACCAACGGCTTGGGTACTCGCATTTGGACGATTATCATAATACCAAGCAACATCACCAATAATATTACTACCAGAAAACATAAACCCATCACTATCATTACCACCACGAGCAGCAAACTCCCACTCAGCCTCGGTAGGCAAACGAAAGGTGCGACCGGTCAAAGCATTCAAAGCAGGAATAAATTCATTAACAATATTATCCCAACTAACACGCTCAACAGGACGGTTAAGATCACCAGGAAAATAAGAAGGATTAGTATCCATAACTGCAACCCACAAAGCCTGAGTAACTGGAAACTTGCCAATGTA
>JAITUP010000014.1 GCA_031286265.1 Chitinispirillales bacterium
CTTTAGCATTACACCCGCCCGTATGGTTTTAAGGGTATGGGTTTTAGCGTATTAGGTTTTAGAATGGGGGCGTTACGGGGGCGGAGCCCCTGTCACCAAAAAAGAATTTGATTTTAAAGGTTTTGATTTTAAAGACTTTAAAGACTTTGATTTTAACATTAAGATCAATTGCCGCCGGGTTAATATCATAATATTCCAGCACGGCCATGTTGTATATTACCAAAGTACCAATAACAAACACGTCCAATCGGGGAGACATTCGTTTTGCGCAAGGGAATAATATTGGCCGGCGGTTCCGGCACACGCCTCTATCCCGCTACCATCGCCGTATCAAAACAGTTGATACCGGTCTACGATAAGCCGATGGTGTATTATCCGCTTTCTACGCTGATGCTTGCGGGAATAACGGATATTCTCGTGATTACCACGCCTGAAGACGGCGCGGCGTTTAGAAGGCTTCTTGGCGATGGGCGACAGTGGGGGATATCGATTTCCTATGCCGAACAGCCGCGTCCGGAGGGGTTGGCGCAGGCTTTTATTATCGGTGAAGAATTTGTGGGCGGCGATCCGGCCGCGCTAATACTCGGCGACAATATCTTCTGGGGGCACGGGCTGTCGGAATGCCTGCGCAAAGCGCTTGATAATCCGGGCATGGCGACGATATTCGCATATAGAGTGAATGACCCGCAAAGATATGGGATAGTTGAAATTGATGAAAACGGCATGGCACTCTCTATCGAAGAAAAACCCAGCGCGCCAAAATCAAAATTAGCGGTAACAGGGCTTTATTTCTACGATTCGGAGGTTTGCGCCCTAGCGCGGACACTAAAGCCGTCAATCAGAGGCGAACTTGAGATTACCGATCTCAATCGACTATATCTTGAGCGCGGAAAACTGCAGGTGGTTAATTTAGGGCGCGGCATTGCGTGGCTCGATACGGGAACGCATGAGTCTATGCTGCAGGCCTCGTCGTTTGTGGAGACCATTCAGGCGCGTCAGGGGCTGCGGGTCGCGTGTCCTGAAGAGATTGCGTTCAGGCGCGGGCTGATTGACGCGGGTCAATTGAAAAAGTTAGCCGAGCCTATGAGTAAAAATGGCTATGGCCAGTATTTGCTTGATATTGTTAATAATTAAGTGGGGGAAGTGCTATGGACTTGATATCTTTGAAGTCAAAGTCAAAGTCAACGTCAAAGTCAAAACATATTTTAAGGGGGGAACGAATCCCCCTCGCTCCATAAAAATATTGGCCAAGCCAATATTTTTATTACGCTACCCCCAGAGCGGGGACACCCCGCAACGCCCCGTCCTAAAACCGAGGGCGCGATAAATCGCGCCCCTACGCTAAAACCCGTATCCTAAAACCGATTACGGGGGATGTGGTTTGTAATCCTTGCATCCTAACCGCGCATGGAAGGACATCGCCCCATCCTTTCAAACGACCCTTTGTTGTCCCAAACATTACGGAGCGGCATCAGAGGGTTAGGCGACACATTTTAAACCCAAATTGTCCATTAGGCTGATGCCTAGTAAAAATGCGCCAAAAGCCCGTCATTGCGAGCGAAGCGAAGCAAACTATTCGCCGAATACCCCTAGTTATAAGCCGATAGATTGCCGCGCTTCGCTCGCAATGACGGTGTTACTGGCTTTTTGAGACAACTTCCCAAGCCTAATGGAAAATCTGGGTTAAAAAAAGGTTTTAAAAAAAAGTTTTAAAAAGACCCGCCTAATCAGCCACCCGCTCAACCTCAATATCCGGTAGCTCAAATATTGTGCCCGCGTCGCGGGGGATTTGGATTAGCAGATCTTTGAAGTTTACCTGCTGCGAACCGAAACTTATTCTATATGTTCTGCCTCGAACCAGATCGCCGATTTGCAGAGCGCCGTTGTTTCCTGTGAATGTGGCGCGGCGGTTTTCGCCGCGGGAGTCTTCGGCTTCTACTGTTATGTACGTGTAATTTATCGGTTTGCCGCCGCTTGTTAATCTTGTTAGCAACAGGATATTTTCGCGTGTGCCGATGCGCAGCGCGTAGCCTTGCTTGTATGTGCCGAGCATGTGGTACACGTTATTTTGCAATACGGCGCCGATTGGAGCCTCGGTCAGGGTTAGCGTTATCTCCGTAGGAGCGTGGTACGCCATTACACGATTGTGGTATGCCGCGCCGAGCCAGCCGTTTCGGCTCATGTCTTGACCGGTGTGCCGCGATCGGTTCATGTGCACCTTGGCCCCCCTCAAACCGTGCCGCGTGTCTACGAGCAAAAACCCGTCCGTTATCGGCCGACCGAAAGCCCACAGACCGTCGGCGAACATAAACGATCCCGAAAGAGTCGCGTTGACGACATGGGTCTGCTGATCCAAAGTAGGCGTAATGTTGTTCGTCTGGCCGTAGTTGGCCGCGAATTGAGCGCGGTTGTAGTTTTGTCTCAGGCTCGCGCTGAACTCAGGCCGTGTGTGCTCGCCCAACAAATTCGGTATGTTGATATCCGCCGAATAGGACTGCGCCCATGTTCCGCTGCCCCTGTTTGACCACCGCCAGCCGGCTTGCGCGCGCCATGCCCAGTCGTATCTGTAATGCTCCGGGACGATCTCGTGCGTCGGCTCGTCAAATTCGGGGTCGCTTGAGACCGAATCCGGGTACTCAATCGGCCGCCAGTGTTCCTGAACGTGGATGCTGCGTGTGCTTACGCTTGTGGACGCCGCAAAATTATGCCTTTTAATCCTGGAGCCGATGGAGTAGTTGGAGTTGAACGAGAAATAAGGCCTGCTCACATCGTCCCTCACGTGCGTCCCCGCGTTCAAGTTAAACGATACCTTGTTGACACTCTGAGACACCCGCACCCCATAATTATACCCCGCAATGGAATAATCCTGCCTGTTCACCGTATCGCCCCGAAAATCCACGCCGCCGGTCGCCGTTATGTTGCCTCTAAACAGACCAAACCCAAAATTCCCAGAGACTCCGGCCGTGTTCACCCCTTCGCGAAATTCACTTTCGAGCAGACCCGCGCTAAAATATGATCCGTCCTGATAATGCCCGCGCAGAGAGAACGACATCCTCGGCAGAATCCGCCTTTCCATGCCGCCCGTATCCGTAAACAGCCTGTTGAACCTCCTGACCATCCCGTCGAGGTTGGCCGTATAACTGACGCTCACGCGCTTGCCTATGTGCTCGTAGTCAGCATAGCTCATGAAACCGTGGAAGTTTAATTGCCCCGCCTTACCCATCGTCCAGAGAACCTGCGCTCCCGTTTCCCCGCTATACGGCGACGCTAACCCCGCTAA
The DNA here is from genome assembly GCA_031286265.1 of Chitinispirillales bacterium. GTDB lineage: Bacteria > Fibrobacterota > Chitinivibrionia > Chitinivibrionales > Chitinispirillaceae > GUT77. The sequence goes on from JAITUP010000014.1 coordinate 3,281, forward strand.
CCCGACGCTCACAAAATGATGCAGCCCATACAAAAAATCCGCGCTTACGGCGGGCACCTCGGTACTGTAGCGATACCCCCACGGCGACAGCTCCGCCTCCCGCCTGATCCCCGCCGTCATCGAATAGCGCAAATCGCCGCGCGCCGCGTTGCGCGGGTCGCTCTGAATGAACTCAAACGGCACCTCCTCGGTACTTCCGTCGTCCATACGCAATACTAACCGCACACGATTACGCCCGATGTTGCCGCCAAACCCCGTTATCTCGTGATGCCCGGCCGGCAAACGAAATCTGTCTACATACCGCCCCTCCGCGTAAAGTTCCACCTCGCCGGAGCGCGGCATGAAGAAATAGACGCTGTTATGCCTGTCGCGCGGATCGTTACCGAAAAACCACCCGTTATGCTCATACCGTATCCCGCCCACGACATCGCCGCCCAATATCTCCGTGGCGAGGCCGACTTCGCCAAGACTCAACCGAGAGTCTAACCGGATAATATCACGCACGACGCGCATATCGCCGCGGTAGAAATTATCCTCCCAAGTCCACTCCCGCCCCGAAAGAGGCTCACGCACAACGGCCGACCCCTCAAGAACCCAGCCGAAAGACGCCAAAGCCCCGTCAAAATTAAGCGACGCCGGGAAACGCTCAAAAACTTCGGAAGAATGCCGGTGGCCCACAAAAGAATCGTCATAGTCAATCAACCTGTACATCATCCTGTCGACAAGCCGGTAATTCATATAAAAAGAGACATGAGCGCGGTCGATACGCTCGCCGCGGGGCACTCGCGCGTGGCCGCCGCTAAGATTGGTGCGCTGTAAAGTCTTGCTCTCGGGAGGAATGACTACACGCAACTCAAACGCCATCTCGTCCACACTCGCCATATACCCCGCGTGAGCCAAAAGCGAACTGCAGAAATAACCGTCGTCGTCGCCCGCGTCGTTGCGCAGATCGGGGAGAATTATCCCATCGAGATAATTCGAAAACCGAACGGAAACGAAACTGAACGTCGAAAAATCCTCGCTGTAAACCACCTCGACATCGCCGAAATTACGATTGTCCGCCAATAAACGCACCATCAAACTGCGCGGACGATCGGGCGCGGCCCGGCCAAAAGCGAGACGAAACAACTCCTCGCGAGACATCTGCCCAAGCTCCTCGCGAGTCTGCGGACGACGGATCAGATCGGCAGGGGCAGACGGCTCTGTGATAACGGGCGGGGGGGACACGTCGGCCGGTGGCTCAGGCTCGGGGGTTTGCCTGCTTTGTTCTTGCGCTAAAGAATCAGGGTCTATCGGGGTGATATCAAAAGCAAAGGCACGGGCGGCGCCGAGCAGGAAGCATAAAATCAGATATGTCGGTAGTTGCCTTATTGCCATACGACGCCTTTTTTGCCAAACGGTCTTTAAAATCAAAGTCTTTAAAGTCAACGTCAAAGTCAAAACATATTTTAAGGGGGGAACAAATCCCCCACGCTCCAAAGAAATATTGGCAAAGCCAATATTTCTTTTCCGCTACCCCCAGAGCGGGGACACCCCGCAACGCCCCGTCCTAAAACCGAGGGCGCGATAAATCGCGCCCCTACGCTAAAACCCGTACCCTAAAACCGAATTACGGGGGATGACGTCTGTAACTCTTGCATCCTAATTGTTATTTTGTGTTGGTTTTACCCAGGAGGGGTTTGATATTGGTAGCGGTGGGTTGGGGCCGTAGCGCCCCTACCCGCCGTTGCGGTTAGATTAAGATTTTCGGGGCTGTCTCAAAAGCCGTCATTGCGGGCTTGACCCGCAACTTGTTTATCTCGCCGTAAGGCAATCCCCCTATGTAATCTTGTCGTTGGGGATTGCGGGTCAAGCCCGCAATGACGG
>JAITUP010000015.1 GCA_031286265.1 Chitinispirillales bacterium
CCGTCATTGCGGGCTTGACCCGCAATCCCCAACGACAAGATTACATAGGGGGATTGCCTTACGGCGAGATAAACAAGTTGCGGGTCAAGCCCGCAATGACGGCTTTTGAGACAGCCCCCTACGCTAAAACCCGTATCCTTAAAACCATACGGGCGGGTATAATGCTAAAGTCAAAACAAGTCGATAGGGTGGTTTTGGTTTTGATTTTAACATTTTACCCCGATAGTATGCCCACATGTCCCCCGTAAGCGGTCGCCGCTTATGGGGGACCGCAGGGGGCTTATGCATCGGGGCGTTACGGGGCAGAGCCCCGTCCCCAAAAAACAAAGACAAACTCAATAGATAATTGAGGTTAATTACCGCCGGGTTAATATCTAAAATTAAAATCCGACAGTAACTTCCACGCCGCCCCAGAAACCGATTGATTCTTCGAGGCTCCTGTTAGTATGGTCGAGAATCAGCCCAAGCATTGTCGCGACACCAATTTTTCCTTCCGCAAACCATATCCCTATTTCCGGGCTGAGTGCCGCTTTCATATCAAGTTCGGCGCCATCGGCGGTCATGTCCGCGTATTCAAAGCCGGTGCCTACCCACATGCCCATATTCTCGTTAAAAGTGAAACCGAACTCAATGCCGGCCACTAAATTCATTTCTGTCTTGCCGTCCATAGGTATCGACGCATTCGGGTCCTCTAGAGTTGGCGCGGGTATGGTATAAGAGGAGACGATATCTATACCCAGCCCAGCCTTAACTCCGAGCGATATCATATCCGTCAAGTTCGTATGAAGTGCAACGGAAGGCATTAGACCGAAATTGTTGTGCGCTGTGGGAATGCCGAAATCCAACGATCCCACCAATAACGGAATAATCTGGTAGCGAACACCAACCACGTAGTCCGACCCAATCCCGGCAATACCGTTCGCGCTGAAGATTTCCAAATTTACGGCCGGGCTGTAGCGGAGCTTCAACCCAAAACCACCGCCATAATAACCGAAAGTCGCCTGACCTTCCCCATGCTCATTCACCGGGTCATAACCCCAAGACGCATGGGCCACAGAAACTGCCAAAGACAACGCAACCGCAACTGCAAACAGCTTTTTCATACAAATACCCCTTCCATTTTATAGTTTAACTACATGTTTCCTGCGTTTATCTATACACAAAACATTCCAATATCCGCTCTATCTGAGCGCCTCCGCTTCCGCTTCCGTATAAAATTCGGCGTCTACGGGGATATATAAGTTTTCTCTGGTAATTAAAACCGGGTCTAAGAGATAGGCCTTGACCGTTTTTTGTCCGGTATCGCCGATTCTTTCAAGATCGCCGGAGGCTAAAACCGCGCCGGGAATGTTTATCGGCTCGCCTCTGATAATCTGGTCGGCCATAATGATCGCGGCTTCGGCCAATTTAGTTGTGTTTTTGAAGACGGTGCAGAACTGCTCGCCGTTTTTGATTGACATCATAGACAGAAACTCGGCATCCTGACCGGTAACCAACGGCAACCCGTCGGCGTATTTGGGATCGGCTTTAAGCGCGTCTATCAGAGCGCGGGCAATGTTGTCGTTTGGCGCGAGTACCGCGTCTAAGGTGATGTCGGCGGCTTCGTTCCTCAAGAGCTCTTCCATACGGGCCCTTGCAACGACATCCCGCCAGCCCTCGGTGGCGATTTTCAAAAAGGTTTCACTGTCGGCGGAAGTCCTCGGATGCGGGCCCACGACTTTCAATACGCCTCTGTCGATGTAGGGAGTGAGAACGCTCATCGCGCCGTCGAAGAAAAAGAACGCGTTGCCGTCCGTCGAAGCGCCGGCAAAGAGAGCGATGGTTTTTGGCGAATCGGCATCGGCATTGTCCAAATCCAGCCCTTGCACGAGAGACCGCCCTTTGAGCTCGCCGACCTTAAAGTTGTTGAAAGTGATGTAGTAATCATAGTCCGCGGAGTTCTGGATTAGCCGGTCGTAGGCGATGACAGCCGCGTTCCTCGCCGCGGCCTCGGCGATTGCCGGGGCAATCCCCTCATCAACGCTGCCGATTATTATTACCCTTGCGCCCAATGTCAGAAAACTCTGAATTTGCCGGTTCTGCATGGCCTGATCGCCCTCGGCAAACTGAAGATCCGTGCGATAACCGCGTTTTTCAGCCTCGCTACTCAGCGAATTGCCATCCTTTATCCAGCGCGTAACATAGGTTTCAGGTATGGCGATACCAATTAGCGGAGCGCCAGCCCTGTCGGACCGCTGGCAGCCGGACATCAAAAAAAGAGACATGCCCACAACCGAAAAAAACGTCAAAATCTTTTTCACAACAGCCCTCCCCATATAGCAGTGAAAATGAACGGCGCACACCTCATGGAATATAATATATGGCGCCGCCTACAAAAGCAAAAAATATTACATAATTTCAAATTTTCCATTAGGCTGAGCCTCTTTAAAATCTTTTTTAAAAGCTATTTTTTAAAAGCATCCTAAACCTAATGGAAAATTTGGGGTAATTTTATATCGCATCGCCCCGATGTTCTAAAACAAAAAACAACAAAATATTGATCTCAATGGAGGCATGTAGTATTTTAGGAGAGTGGATGGGCTTTTGCGTGTATATATTCAATATTCAATATTCAAAAACTCGCTACTGACAATCGGAAGTTTCAATAAAATTCCACCGCTAGTTTAAGGAGAGTAGAAATGGCACGAGTGATTGATGCTGAACTACGGGGAAGCTATTGTGTGTTTGTTGAATTTAAAGACGGAACAAAGGGCGTGATAGACCTTAGAAATGAACTGGAGGGCGACCACAGACAAATAGTGAGAGACCTGCTGGACGAAAAAATGTTCAAAACTATGAAAGTTGATTTAGATACCCTGCGTTGGGATAACGAAATGGACTTTTGCCCTAATTATTTGTACAAAATGGTAAATGCAAAGGAAAACCACGCCACAAGATTGACGCCTAATAAATAATACCCTATATTAAAAAAAAGGGCTCTTCGCTATTTCGTGTGGGTTTGCGTGATTTATATTTGATTTTACCATAAATAGTGATTACAAAGCGTTTATTTTGCATCCCGTATGACCCTTCCCCCGATTTGGGAACATCCCGTAATGTTTTGACGTCGCTGTTGACGTTGACGTTTGTCTTTGCATCCCGTAGGGATGTATCGCTTGGTAGCACTGCGTCCCCCCCCAAAAAAAATCGGGGCTGTCTCAAAATCCGGCATTGCGAGCGCCCAGCCCACCCCGTCATTGCGGGCTTGACCCGCAATGACGGCTTTTGAGACAGCCCCGTCCCGGCTACCGGGGAAAGGAATAAAATATCTTCTTTTGAGGAATATAGAAAAATCTTGGGAGATCTCGGTATTGATTACGATACGCGATATTTGGCTTGATGGTTGAAGCGTTGGAGGACGCATCCCGACGGGATGCGGAAATATTGAGAGGCCACGTTTTGCTACCAAGCGATACATCCCTACGGGATGCAAAACGTCAAAACCAAAATATTACCCACACAAAACAGCGAAGAGCCAAAAAAGGCAACCGCATCAAGAAACGCGGTTGCCTTGCTCACCCTATGGGCCTTGTATCACTTCTATCTACTCATCAATAACCTCGGCAATAAGCCATTGTTACGGCGTTTTGCCATTGGCGCTTCCTCCTCCTCTTCTTCTTCTTCTTCCTCCTCTTCTCTATCTTCCCTGTCGGTTATCGTTAGACCGTCTCTCCTTGTGTAAGTTCGTTCGTCATAGCCCTCTTCTGCAAAATGATTCGGCCATCTAACGATCAAATCATCGCCCAATATGGCGTATGGGGCGATTTCTTCTATTCTGGAAATGATTGTACTGTTTCCCTGCGTAGACCATGATCCACCATGGTTACGCCCGTACCAAGCATCACCATCCAGCTCAATTTGTACGCCGATTCCGTTTGACCAGAATACAAATCCATAATTGCATACTTCTTCTCCCTCTGCACCCTCGAAACAACTTACCCATGCCTCACCAGCACCGGTTACAAGCCTGCTGTCTCTACTTCCACCGACATTACTACCGCCCTCACCACCCGATATGTATATCGTCATACCGGTCATTTTTGTAAAAACTATTTCTTCTCCACGGTCAACAATTGTGAAAGTGTCGCCGGATACGGTGTAATCCAACTCTGATTGATTTAAAAGAACTAACTCGCTATTTTCTCTAGTTGACCATTGAAGGCTAAAATCGTAATACCAGTAATCACTATCAGGGCTATTACTGATAATTTCCCAAAGGGTACCACCCGGCAAAAAAACAAAACCCAAACTCCCCCAGCCCACCCATGCCTCACCCTCAGCGTTTACAAGCCTGCTGTCTCTGGTAGGAGTTGGATTGGGGACGACAGGATTATTATCGCTACCGTTGCAACCCATAAAAACTAAACCGGACAAAAACGCTACTACCGCTACGGCAAAAAACAAACGCGCCTTACTACCAATAAATGTACGCATAATAACAACCCTCCCTTATTAAAATTTATTTGTTTCAAAATCATACTTGCCCTTCTACCCCACAACGCAGAAGTTAAAAATTCCACATCGCGCTTAACCCCGCAAAACCCTGTCTGCTATTCTCATAAACCAAGCTGCCACTGGGAAGATGGCGGTTATATAGCTCAAATACGATATTGTCGGTAACATTGACTCCAATAAATATCCTCTCGCCAAATGTGACGCGTGAATTTATGCGGTCGCTTATTGGCGATTCGACGTATATCCCGAAATTAATCCCAAGATACATGCGCCAAACGGCGGGACTCATAGCGTCCTGCGATAGACCAAAAATCAGGCTTTGAGTATTCGGTTGATAACTACTGCCCCTCCCCCCGCGCATTGTAATGAGCTCTATGTTGCGTCGGCCCGGTAATCGAAAAAATTCGTTTGGCTGGCTGTAACAGAACGTAATGATGGAAAATTTTTCAAAATTGTTCTGTACGCTTTGTCCAAAGGCGAGAGATATTTGATTTTGCTTCACGTTGAACGTGGGATTTGAGATTTGAGCAGCGCTGGCAGCAATTGGAAAGCCCAATAAAACCACGCACAATAATCCTAAATTCAGTTTGTTAAACATAGCGCTATAACCTCCCTCTGCTAAATCTTAAAAGGCAGATAAATTCTCAAACATCTACAACCACATAAACAACCACCCGCCGCCGCTCCCAACGATTACTCTGAAACAGCGTCCAATCGAGATGTGCATTCTATCCTCCTACCCCACGATGCAGACGACTCACACCTGATAAGATACGCAGCTCTCTTATCGCATCCGGCTACACCGATAACCATTTCCACAATACCCTCCGCAGGAGAGATTACACCTCCCAACAACTTACCACTGACATCACCACACCTCATATCAAAAAAAGCCCGCTCCCTCGCAGTTTCCATAGCGCTCTCTATATGTGGCGCGTAGTTCGTTGTCATTGTTGTCATTATTGCCGTACAACCGCTCATGAACACGACAACAGCGCTAAGCGCAAAGATTACTATGTGTTTCGTCATGGCGTACTTCTCCTCCATCATATTAGTCACAAAATAGTCACCCGCCGCCGCTCCCAACAGTCACTCTGAAACAGCATCTAACCGAGATGTGCACTGTTGGCCTCGACATCTAACAAAATATGAAGCCCTCTTGCCGCATCCGGTTACGCCGATAATCATCTCCCTAATAGTATATGAATGATGAAATTCACCGTCCAACGATGGATTACTAACATCATGACGGACCACATCGCCCAACAGCTGGCTACTAACTCTGTCACATCCCATATCAAAAGAGGCCCGCTCTCTCACAGTTTCCATAGCGCGCTCCATGTTGTAGTGAGGAGCCGCACAACCGCCCATAAATACCGCTATGGCGCTAACTGCAAAGATTACTATGCGTTTCATCATGCCGCCTTTCCTTTATTATAATCACAAAACAGCCGTTTGCCGCTGTGCCCAATTAATCACTCTGAAAGAGCATTCGATCGGGACGCGCACTGTTTTTTCTTAGTCCACAAGCATTACAGTGTTTCGCTACAGTTGTTCTCTTCATAAGCCGAACGTTTCTTTCAGAAATCGCCTATGCTCTTCTTCTATTTGCCGTAAAACTGCTTCCCTGTGCTGTTCCATTCTTTCGTTCACTTGCCTAAGCAATTCCTCTCTCTGCCGCTGCTCTTCTTTTCTTCGCCTCCAATCCCTTTCTTCGTCCTCTCTCCGCCACCTTTCCTCTTGTTCTGCAAGCCAACATTCGTGCTGCTCACGCTGTTCCAGCGTTAGTGGCGTTATTTTGAACGCTTGGCAAGCAGGCATAAACCCCACAAAAATAATAAGCAAAAACTTATTTATTTTAAGTATGCTATTCATGAATAGTCTCCATACGGAGGCAACCGCATTGGAAAACGCAGTTGCCGTATCTCAAACATCAAACCACAAAAGCCGCTCTCTGCTCGGCTACTAGTCAGCAACGCAACGCAACGAATAGGCGTTATCTTTGCTCCCAGTGTTTCTACTCACACTGCTCCTGTCGTCCATGGATCGGTGAACTGCGGTAGTCGCACTGCCCTCCGTGGCAGTCCGCCAGTGGCCGCGCTCTATACCCATGAAAGCACCGTCACCCCCACGACGGAGGCCACCGTTCAGAGCTGAAAAACCGTAATCATCAGTACCGTTATCCTCATCATTCCACCAACCACTTGTTGACTTCAATTTAGTGCCGGCGTCACTACCAACAAAATTAACTAAAGTCGCCCACTCAGAATCGCTTGGAACATGCCAACCAATCGGACAAATACCACGATGAGGAGGTTGAATTAAAGGATCACAATCATTGTCATTACAAGATGAAGAAAAGCCCATAACCATAGACCAATCATAAAGACGACCACGAGTATTACAAACACTAGGGCTATAACACCAACCAAGATTACCGTTAGCACCCGCCCAATTCAAATTCTCGGCCATCCAAACCTGCTCACCTATCCTCACTATCTTGTAATGCTGGTTATCACGCTCATCCGTAAATGTAAGTCGGCCCTTGCGGCACACGAAACCCCATCTCGGATCATAAGCCTCCGCTCCGCACATGGCCCTCGCTAATCTTTCCGTTGTCACGTTATCTCCGCTCCCACAAGTTATTATCAAATAAGCGGAGTTATCAGGATCGTCCGTAATTACACAACCGTGACCGTCTACACCGCTAATGCCATCCCTGCCATCCTCGCCCGAACAGGAAATGGCGAACGACAACAATAATACCGCAAACATTACGCTTGCTGTCGCGAAAACAATCTTAACCTTGTACATAAAGAACCTCCATACTAAAAGTGAATGATGTTTGTCACACAAAAACGATTTTCATACCTAATAAGCCAAAAACACACAGACAACCGCATCGGAAAACGCGGTTGCCATGTATGTTTTTTTAATGCAGGTGAATTATAACTCCGTTATTACAATCAAAACACGGCCGTGTCCGCCATTGCCGCCATCTTGGTTACCATATCCAGCGCCTCCACCTCCACCTGCTGCCGCTGTGCCGGGTACAACATTAGGTTGGGGGCCAGCCGCACCTCCTCCGGACATGCCTCCTAAACCGCCACCAAAGGAAGAGACGGAACCCATCCCGGTTATTGACGCGGCATTACCTCCACGACTTCCCCATACCCACATACCTGGGGGTACACCGTCCATACCGTTTCCACCCGATGCTGATGCCCAGCCCAACAGGTTTGGAGGTCTTGAGCCTGCCCATCCACCGGCGCCGGCAGTTAGAATTTGACCGGATCCCCCCGCTTGTCCGCCGCCTTCCACGGTAAATGTTACCGAGCCGACTCTAACAGTTGTGTTTCCGCCAAAGTCGCCGAGACTACCCGATTGCCACTGGCTACCTGATGGTGCTTGATGGGGTACTCCGCCGCTACCGCCTGCGCCCACTGTTATGTCAAAGGTGATTGGTGAGTCTGCAATGAACATCATATAAGCCGCTGCCCCGCCACCACCCGATGCGCCTATCACTCCTGTAGAAGATATTAAACTCCCCCCCTGACCACCGCTACCGGCTCCAAGCATATAAATCTCTACTCGAGCGGGAGAAATCCGGTCAAAAGTCCTAGTGAAATTTCCCGGAGAGTCATGGATATATTCGACAGGAGTCATAAAAGGCCTTGTCGCAACACTAACCGCGGCTGAAAACAAATCCGTACTATCGATGTTGCCTATCGTTGCCACTTTGTAGTAATACGTTGTAACAGGCGTAAGCCCTGTATCCACGTAAGATGTTGAATGGGACGTTCCAATGAGCGAATATACTCCATTTTCGCTTGTTGAACGGTGTATTTGGTAAGAATTGGCGTTGGTAACAGGATCCCACGAGATTGCTATTCTGCTTGATGATGTCGCTTGCGCGAAAACATTTTCCGGTGGGGGCAAGGTTTCGAATGATAAAGTCGGTTTTGGAAGATTATCGAGCATTGAGATATCAAATTCAAAGACAGAGGAGGTATCGCTTCGCGTAAAATCCCCTGCTTCGGAATCGCAATAATCCAACCTCCACCTAGACGTACTTTGTCTTACGTGTTCCAAAAATTCATGGTGTAATTCTCCATCGGCGTTTTTAATAACGTACAAGTATACATCAACGGTGGAAAACAGCGTATATCTGTACCAGCCTTCTCTATCGCCATTTGCTCGAGAGAATATCCACGTACGGGTTTCAGTGTTTGTCTCCGTAAAACTTGTAAGATGTTCTACCGTATTGGTGAGAGATGTCGTTTCTACGAATCCGGTAGAGATGGTATTAGAGGTATGATGGCTCCATTGTCTCTCGGCTTCTTGTCTCGCTTCCGCTCCAATACCGAGCATATTAAATCTACCGGTAATTTCAGTACTCAATCTGCCGCCGTTGGCACTGGAAGTCGTTCTTTGGTCAATTTCGCTTACCGTTCTCCCACTATTCCGTTCAATAGTTTCCCGCATTGTCACTGTGTGCGTGCTTGTTGTTGTAAATTCATACGTCCATTCGGCTGTCGTGCCGAAATGCTGAGGTGCCAAAAAGAACATGGGCACATTTTCCAGCGTTCCCAAATGGATGTAGTAAAAATCGTAGCCATCAAAAGAAAACGAATAGGCTATCTTGTCGTCTCCGGTGTAAGGCGACGGGTTTGCCACAAACCTGTCTACGCCCAATCCTCCCACGGAGCCGCTATCCGGCGGATCGTCAGGCACCACCTCATTATCGGGCACAAAGTGTGTAGTCGTCACCGGGTTGTTATCGCTACAACCCGCCACAATTACAGCCGCAACGGCCGCCAGCGCACAAAAAAACGCTCTTTTTTTTGTGTTAAACAGCACTTTAAGCATAAAAGGCCCCCCCTTTGGAGATGGTTATTTGATATATTCTGGATATATTCTAAACAAACCTATCTGTTTTTCAAAGGTGTTTCCCCCCGCACCCTCATACTAAGAATAATACGCGCACTTTGCAATGTCAAATTTATTTTTATCCTCCTAAGCTATTTTTAATTTCTTCCAGCGTACCAAGCGCAAGTTCGAAATGATAACTCAGCTTCAGGTGGCTACAAACCACCCGCCACGCTCCGGCGAAACCCACGGCTATAGGCTCACCAGCTGTCATCTTCCTGTGCCCTCAATATTCCGGCGGCTATCTCTTCCGGTGTTTTCGGATTCCATTCATGGCGGTCTTTGGTAAAATCTCCGGTCCCGCGGAATTGTCTCAAAAACGCTTGTGCGTTATCCTGCCCTAATGCGTCATTCAACGCTTTCAATCCGGTCTCACGTATTTCGATGGCAGTAATACTCATATTGCCCCTCCCGCTAAATAGGTTAATGGGTTTACTATCTGTACTTCACTCAAGTTCTTTTTTGCAATTCGCTTCAAAAACGGTTCGTCAACTGTCAACAACACATCCGTGCCTATTGCTTCGGCTGCGGCCATGTGTTGACTATCTATTGCCCCAATCCCTTGTGTTTGCAATTCTCGTGCTCGCGCAAAATCCGCTTGTGTCAAATTGTAGCGTTTATTTACCGTGTCCTTATAAAATCCAATAATATCTGCCCGGTTGGGGTGGTCGTGTGGGATGTTACCCAACTCAAATTTTACCGCACCGCTCCCCCATATCTCGTACCCATCGTCCCGACAAGTTTTGATGATGGTTATAATGGCAGTTGTTTCCGCCGATATTTCCGGTTTATCTTGGTCATCCCACTGCCGCCCATAACAACATGTATCAAAATAAATCTTCACCTTTTCAACTCCGCCACATGGTTCCAAATTTGGGGTGGCCTTTATGGATCCACCCTGTCTCGTCCTTCTTTTCCACCATAATATCTATCCTCCTAAACCATTTTTAATTTCTTCCAGCGTGCCAAGCGCAAGTTCGAAATCGTAGTCTTCGATTTGTTCTATCAGTTTTTTTGAGGCCGGTATAGATTTCAGTCCGTCTGCTATTTCCAGGCAATCGGAGTCGCCGCTTTCGAGCATTGGCCGTATTTTTTCTATGAGGTTCAGAATTTCTGTTTTGTCGAGATCGGCTGTGGGTTGTGCCGGTTCTTCTTCCGGTTTGGCGGCTGCTTGTTGGATTTTCGCAAGTTCGGCAAGAGATTTTTTCAGTTCGACCTCAAGGGCCTCTAAGTATCCCGCGGCGGTTTCGGTTTGTTCCGAAGAGAGCGCGTGTTCTATTGTGTAGGCTATGTTTTGTAATTCCGGTTGCTCGACCAACGCTGCTACGCTCTTTAGGGTGTGGGCTAATCTGTGCGCCAATTTGGTGTCGCCGGATGATATGGCGTCTTTTATTTCCTCGTATCTGTTTTGGTTGTCTTTCAAAAAATTCGATATGAGCCGCATTTTCAATTTGTCGTCTTTTTTTTGCGTTTCTTCATCCGAGCCTATCGGTTCATGGCTGACGGGTTTGATATAGTTGAGCAGGCAGGCCCAGAGCGCGCGCGCCGTGAACGGTTTTGAGAGGTGTTCGTCCATTCCGTGTTCTCTGTAGGTTTCGCGGTCTGTGCTCATGATGTTTGCCGTCAGCGCCACGATGGGAACGGTATTGCCCATTTCGACGAGTTTTTTCACCGCTTCGAGCCCGTCCATAACGGGCATGTGTATGTCCATGAATATGAGGTCGAACGGCTCTTTGTCGCTTTTCATTCGCTCCGCGACCATTTCAACGCCGATTTTGCCGTTTTCGGCGATGACGGTTTTGATTCCTACTCGCGCCAGGTGCTCGGTGATGACGGCCTGATTCATTTCGTTGTCTTCAAAGACGAGTATTTCGGCTTCGAAATACGGTTTTTCCATATCGATCATTTCGCTTTGAAACGCTCCCACGCTTTCATCATCCGTGTCGCATGTTTGAAATGTCAGATCGAAATGAAATCTACTGCCGATTCCCGGGGAGCTTTCAGCCCGCAATTCGCCGCCCATGAGTTCGACGAAGTTTTTTGTGATTGTGAGTCCCAAGCCTGTTCCGCCATATTTCCGCGTGGTGCTGTCGTCGGCTTGCGCAAACGGTTCAAACACTTTGGCGAGCTGCGCCTGATTCATCCCGATGCCGCTGTCCTTTACCTCAAAATGCAGCGTTACGGTGTTTTCATCTTGGCCCTCTTTGGGTTCCATGACGGTCGAGATGAGTTTTACGGTTCCGTAGTTTGTGAATTTTACGGAGTTTGAAAGCAGGTTGAGAAGCACTTGGCGCAGACGCACGGGATCACCCATGAGTTTTTTGCCCACGGTCGGCTCCGCATAGCTAAAAAGTTCGACCGCTTTCGCGTCTGCCTTGGGGGTGATGATGTTTTGGCAAGTTACGAAAACATCGTGCAAGTCGAACGGTATGTTTTCGAGCACTATTTTACCCGCTTCTATTTTCGATATGTCGAGGATATCGTTGATAATGCCGAGCAACCCTTCGGAGCTGCTTTTGATTTTTTCCAGATAGTCTTGAGTCTTCGGCGAAATTTCGTCGCTGTCTAACGCAAGTTCGGAGAAGCCGATGATGCTGTTCATGGGCGTGCGTATCTCGTGGCTCATGTTGGCCAAAAAAGAGGATTTGGCGCGTGAGGCCTCTTCCGCCATGCGCGTAGCGGCGGAGAGCTGCTCGTTATGCTCCCTCTGCATGGCCTCGGAGTAAATGAGCTCCGAGATTTTGTTCACCATATCGCCGATGTGATTGGAAAGCATTCCCAACTCGTCTTTGCGGGAAAGTCTTATCGGATAGGTGAGGTCTCCCTTTTCTATTTCGTTTATTGATTTGTGTATGCTATTGATGGGCGACGTTATAAGGCGCGAGATGACTATGTCCTTAAAGAGCGAGAAAAACAGGGTTATAAAGACAAGAATGATGATGATAACCATCGATGTATACGCGCTGTTGTCGGCTTTTTCCATTTGGTGGTCTATAAACATTTTTATCATCCGCCGATTTCCGTCGATTTGATTTACGAGCCGGTCTCCGGCGTAGACGCATCTCGCGGCTATGCCGGCTATTTCCCGCGCGCTGCGGTTTTCTGTAATGGCATCGAGCATCTCCCTGACTTTGCCCATATACTCGGAAAGACTTTCGCGTATCGCCGCGAGGTTTTCCATTTGGGCTTTTTTTTCGGAGGGGGGCAAAAAGGCGTCTTCCTCTATGTTTTCCCGCCAGTTATCTAAAATTCTATAGAGCGCGGCCGCTGAGTTATTGCATCGTATATGGTAAAGCCTGGCGGTTTCGTGGTTATCGATATGGGTGCTCATGATGGCGTTGCTTCTGCGTATTTCCGTCAGCTCCACGGTGGCTTCAGACGCATAAAGAAGCCTGGAGTTAGGCCCTTCGGTGATACGCATATAGTTATCCATCGTCGCGTATATGGAAAAGGAGGTATATCCGGCAATAGCAGCCAAAAACAGCGCGAATACTCCAAAAACCAGAAGGAATTTGTTTCTGATTTTAATGTTTTCAAACCATTTCATATATATAATCTCCATATCAAATCGGGCAAAACAGCCCTATGATTATTGATGCCAATAATATAATAGATGTGCGCCATTGAAACGACAATTATATACTCATTCCACTTTAACCCAAATTTTCCATTAGGCTTGAGGGGTGTTTCAAAAGCCCGTCATCGCGAGCGAAGCGCGGCGATCTGTTGGATTGGAACATCAAAATCAAGGTCAAAGTCAAAGTCAAAATCTTTAAACCCTAACTCCGCTCACTTTAGGTAGCCTATTGACGTATCATGTTTATTATCAATGTGTTACGCAAAATTAGGCAAGGTAGATTTAGGTTGTCCATGAAAATACATAACGTCTTGTAAATCAATGAGTTATCCAAATAGACTACCTAACTTTTGCGGAGTTAGGG
>JAITUP010000018.1 GCA_031286265.1 Chitinispirillales bacterium
CCGTCATTGCGGGCTTGACCCGCAATCCCCAACGACAAGATTACATAGGGGGATTGCCTTACGGCGAGATAAACAAGTTGCGGGTCAAGCCCGCAATGACGGATTTTGAGACAGCCCCACCCTAAAACCCATATGCTAAAATCAAGAAACAACGTCAAATGTAGGGGCAGGTTTTAAACCTGCCCGCTTTTGCAACATTCCCCAACCCCGCCCGAATGAACATCGCCCTTTCCATTCATACGAACCTTTGTTGTCCCAAACATTATCGAGTTATGGCAAAAGGTCAGGCGGACCTTTTTAAAAAATGGTTTTAAAAAGCATCCTAACCCTAATGGAAAATTTGGGTTAAATTGATTGTCCGAAGGTTCGCGCCTGCTTGTTAACGCCATGCTTACAAGCCAACTTCTGAACTAAATATGCAGGAATATTGGTAACTACCTGTGACAATAAACCATATTTAAACTTAGTCGGCTTCATTTAACATCCTTTGTTTAAAAGTTTGGCTAGAACTTCGTTAAACAAAAAGTATATGTCATGGAGCCGACTACTTTATAAAAATAAAAAAAACCCTATGGGATGGCAGTGAATAAAAATCACATATTTGAAAAAATATCCATGCTGCTGCTGTTTTTTGCCAGCATATTCGTTTTAGTCGGATTCATTCCGATACGTTCCGATCGGTTGAGCCGCGGCGCTGAAAAGATGCTTGCGGAGGCCGGGGCGGATTCGGTATCGGTTGGGGGGATATCCGGTACCCTGTTTGGCGGAATGCGCATCAGCAATCTTTGTGCCTACAAGCGCATAAACGCGAATGAGAGTTATCACATCCATGTTGAACGTATAGACGTAGCGTCTAATCTGTTTTGGCTTGCTGTCACCATGCCTTTTCATCGTTCTCTGTTTTCAAGCGAAAGGGACATGTTCCACGATGCCTACAAAAGCCCGCTCGGGTTTGTGGGCGCTCTATGTGATTATTGGATGGCGGCCGTTCCGGTTAAAAAAATTATCCTGCGCGGCGCGTCCGTCAGTTTTACGGATAAGAAAGGGCTGCAGGGGATCGCTTTTTCCGGCATATCGGCGAAGCTCAGCAGAGTCAAAAAAGGCATAGGTACAGGAACTCCCCGGCTCGTAGGGAGCGTTACCGTAGCGGAAGCGATCATTCCTACGCTCGCGATAGTTGAAAATTTCAGCGCGGAACTTGATGCCAGCGCAAAAACTCTCGGTATAGGCGGAAGCGGGTCGATATTCGGCGGAGAACTTGAGGCGAGCCTGATTCTTGGCCTGACCGCAAAATCCGACGCTTTGATTTCCGGCATGATGAACGAGTATAGTATAGTGGGCGGAAACGCGCGGATTAAGGGACTTGATCTTGGGCAATATGTCGTGGGGACTAAGTTCTCGCCGGGCAGCATAAGCGGCAAACTTGACCTCGAAGCCCAACTAAAACCGAGCCGGGCCGATATTGATTCAATCGAAGCTGAAGGAAGCGCCGTTATCACCAACCTTGTCGCAGTTAATCTGGCGTTGCAAAATACCCGCGCCGTCAACAGGCTTTCGGGCGATTTAAGAACACTGCGATTTTCGGAAGTCAGAAGCGATATTCAATTTTCCGGTGGAAGAGTCAACTTTAGGGAGATGGTTGGCATTGGCGGCGTACTCTCGTTCAGGTCGACCGGATGGATTGATTTTGACGGAAGGCTCAATCATAATTTTGTTGGTGAATTTAGCCCCTCATTCATTTCCGCTCTTCCGAGGCTCATCAGAAATTCTTTCGAAAGAACCGCCAATGGCGGCGGCCGTTTCAATTGCCGGATTACTGGAACATTCCACAGGCCAAACGTGGAGATTGACAGAAGCATGTACAACAGAGCGATCCGTAATGTTTTTAGAAGGTAGGGTATTTGCGGAAACACAAATTAAAAACGCTTTATCGCAACGCCCATAAAACATTTTATATATCTGTAGAGTGAGAAACCGAAAATAACCGAAAGGCAGGCCAGTATACATGAGTACCCGTAGTGAAATAACCCAGATGATAGATTTTTCCGCTTCGCGCGAGAAGATTGAGACCCCGCCGCCCGTATCTACTTACTACGGTGTCAACACGTTTAGCGAGCAGACTATGCGCAAGATGGTCTCTTCCGGGACATTTGAGGCGTTTAAGCGCTGGCAGGAGGGCGGGACGGTGATAAACGCGGCGCAGGCCGATGAGATCGCGGCCGCAATGAAAGACTGGGCGGCCGAGCGCGGGGCCACAACCTATTCGCACTGGTTCCAGCCGATGACAGGGCTCACAGCCGAGAAGCACGACGGATTCATCAGTATAGACAAAGAGACCGGCGGTGTCATAGAGACATTCACGGGCAGCAAACTGATCCTCGGCGAGCCGGACGCGTCGTCGTTCCCGTCTGGTGGGATAAGGGCGACCTTTGAGGCGCGGGGGTACACGGCGTGGGACCCGTCGTCGCCGGCGTTCATCACCGAGGTCGCGCTCGGCAAAGCGCTTTGCATACCGTCGATATTCGTATCGTATACGGGCGACGCGCTCGATAAAAAACTGCCGCTGCTGCGTAGCGACGCGGCGATAAACAGGGCGGCCGTTGAATTGCTCAGGCTCTTCGGGCAGGATGTTAAGCAGGTTTATTCTACCTGCGGTATTGAGCAGGAGTTTTTTCTGATTGATAAGCGGTGGTACAACAAGCGGCCGGATCTGATGCTCGCGGGTTGCACGCTCGTGGGCGCGCCGTCGCCCAAAGATCAGCAGCTTGAGGATCAATACTTCGGATCGATAAAGGAGCGTGTGCTCAACTATATGCACGACGTTTGCACGGAGGCGTTTAAACTCGGTATCCCGGTTACGACCCGTCACAATGAAGTCGCGCCGAATCAATATGAATTCGCGCCCATATTTGAGCGGTCGAATTTGGCCGCGGACAATAATTTACTGCTGATGGACATGATGAAAAAAATCGCGCTGCGGCACGATCTTGTTTGCCTGCTGCACGAAAAACCTTTCGTCGGCGTAAACGGCAGCGGGAAGCACGTCAATTGGTCGTTAGCGGATGATAAGGGAAATAATTTGCTCAATCCGGGCGATACGCCGGAAGAAAACCTGATTTTTTTGACGATACTTGTTTCGGTAGTCCATGCGATGCATAGGCATGGCGACCTGTTGCGGGCCGCCGCCGCTTCACTTGGGAACGAGCGCCGCCTTGGGGCTAACGAGGCCCCGCCTGCGATAATGAGCGTGTTTTTGGGCGAGCAATTGTCGGAGATTATCGGCATGATAGAAAGCGGAAAAATTGAAAAGGGCAAGAAGCAGGATTTCGTCGATCTCGGCGTCAATTTGCTGCCAAAATTCATGCGCGATACTACAGATCGAAACAGAACGTCGCCGTTTGCGTTTACGGGATCGAAGTTTGAATTTCGTGCGCTCGGGAGTTCGATGAACGTATCGACTACGGTTACCATAATCAATACGATGGTAGCGGATTCAATGGCAGTAATCGGCGACAAGATAAAAAAAGAATTGAAAAAAACAAGTTCAGCGGGGGCCGATAAGGGCAAAATTGACAACAAGGCGTTGACCGTCTCCGTTCTCAAAATTCTCGCCGCCGCCATCAAGGAATCGAAGCCGATTCTTTTTGAGGGGAACAATTATTGCGACGACTGGGCAAAAGAAGCGGAGAAACGCGGCCTATCAAACACGCATTCATCGTCGGAAGCGCTCAAAGCGTTTATCGTTCCCAAAGCGATTGAACTATTCGAACGCCATAAAGTTTACTCAAAGGTAGAACTCATTTCACGCTATAACATTTGGCTCAGTAAATACGAAAAATCCCTCAACATAGAGGCCAAAACACTGGCGGAAATGATTGGCGCACAAGTGCTGCCAAGCGCGTATAATTATCAATCCGATATCGCAAGCGGATTGGTAGTACTGAGAGATTTGTCGGACGATATGACGATAGATATGGTGGAAGGCGCCCTTGAAGATCGTAAAGACGTATTCCAAAAATTGACGGCAGATATTTTTTATATCCGTAGAAATCTGAAAGAACTCGACGCTCGTATGCAAAAAGCCCAAGACATGGCTCTCGAGGAAAAAGCGTCCTATTTCTTCACCGCCATAAAGCCCCACATGGACCACATCCGCCGCCACGTAGACGCGCTCGAAGTTACCATGCCAGACGAATTATGGCCGCTACCTAAATATCGGGAGATGTTGTTTATTTTGTAAATGGCTATCTCAAAAATAGTCACTGCGAGCAAAATGACTATAATATTTTTAACACGAGGCCGTGTTATGGATAAGCTCGTTGGTAGCATCGGGCAGTTTTTTGGTGACGGGGCTCATAAGTTCCCTCTTTCAATCAAATGGCAGGATGTACACTGTACATCCTCACTCACTTCGAGCATAGCCTATCATCCGTAACGCCCCGATACGATAGCTTCCCTGCGGTCCCCCATAAGCGGCGACCGTTTACGGGGGACATGTGGGCATACTATCGGGGTAAAATGTTAAAATCAAAAATAAAACCACCCCATCGACTTGTTTTGACTTTAGCATTACACCCGCCCGTATGGTTTTAAGGGTATGGGTTTTAGCGTATTAGGTTTTAGAATGGGGGCGTTACGGGGGCGGAGCCCCTGTCACCAAAAA
>JAITUP010000020.1 GCA_031286265.1 Chitinispirillales bacterium
TATGGAGAAATAGTCCCCCCGCTCCACGAATTGCATTATTCGGGAGATCTTTTCACCGGTATCAGCCATGTAGTGCTTGCCCGGGACACAAAGGCCGGTTACATTGAATCTGCGCATAACAGTCAAAATACTATTTGGCGTTGACGAGGTGGTAATTAATTTTCAATGAAGAACGCTTGATTTTAAAAAATTCTACCGAATTTCACCGCCGTGTATTATATTGCTATGTATGACTCGTAAAACCAATATAGTAAAATTTCTTGTGTGCGCCTTCCTCGCGTCGTTTCTGTTTGTAGCCTGCAACAATGACAGGCCTACCGACTATGGTGTTGGAAATAACGGCAACAATGGCGGCGACAACGGCGGCGATGACAACGGTGATCGCATATTTTTGGGCGACCCGCCGGTTATCGTCAACGAAATAAATGCGATAAACACCAACTTCAGGGATGAATTCGACGACACCCCCGGATGGGTGGAGCTTTATAATCCCGCGGATACCGCCGTTGACCTTGGCGGGTTTTATCTGACGAACAACGTCATGCGCAAGATGTGGGTTTTTGGCGATGTCATCATGGAGCCGCGCAGTTATGTGGTAGTGTTTCTTTCGGGCGCAAACAGGCCCAACCTCGCGTCGGGGACTGGCGGAACAGATTTGATAGGAGCCGCGATCGGCGCCTGGTCGTGGGCAGACAGTGAACTGCCCCCTGCTGAAGGAGGCCCCGGAAACAGTACCGTGGAATTTGATTTTGTAGCGAATACAAACATCAGCGGAACGCTCACGTCGGTAGCAAACCAAACACTGGGATGGTCAACCGCAATGGTGATGCTCAAATTCGGAGGCTGGACCGAATTGGATGTTATCGACATATCGGACGCGAATCAAATTATGCTCAGGGGCTATTTGAGCGAAGGCCGCCGTCTGTCAGTCCGCCTCGCCGAAACAGGAAGGCCGGACTATCAAGGATGGGGAGCAATCATAACCGGCACAGGAATTGAGAACGACCTGTATACGATACCGCTGCCGATAGCCGACGACGGTTTCCCAAACTATAGAAATATTTACGGGCTCCGCTTTTCAAATCCCGACAATTCTTTCGGCACTATAGAATTTAATTTTACTTCCATAAGGGCGGTATCCGGCGGGAACACCCTTCACGCTACTTTTCAGGCGAACAGAAACGGCGGATCGCTATATTTGATGGATTCGCAAGACCGCATACGTGATTCGCTTGCCTATCCCGCGGCTGTGAGAGGGCTTTCATACGCTCAAATGGAAAACGGTAGCTGGAGGCTCAGCAGCCCTACGCCGGGCGCCGCGAATACGGGCGAATTTTACGATGGAGTAGAAGACCCTCCCGCGCCGGGCAGTCTCCCTAACAGCGGCTTCTACGAAAACAACCTGTCGTTCACAATACCGTCCGAAGGCGGAAGCACTATCTACTGCGATACGACCGGCCGCCTACCGACCACGAGCAGCGCGATCAGGTCGGGCACTACTCTAAACTTGACGCGGACCACGATGATGCGCTGCATCCAGTTTAGAGAAGGACACCGCGCAAGCGATCCGATTATGCGGACATATATTATTGACGATAATCTAACCGAAAGCAGCGGCCCGTTTGGCGGCGGCGGCGCTAATATAGGCAGACGGCGCCCAAGTTTACCGATCGTTTCCATCGCCGTTGACCCGAGGGATATGTTTGACCCCACTGTTGGATTGTATTCGCTGGGGCCAAACGCGCAGTCCAGCGAGCCGTATTTCGGCGCGAATTTTTGGGCCGAGACCGAGTTGCCGATACACATAGATTTTTTTGAGGACAACGTGCAGCACGCGTGGAGTTATCCCGCAGGCATCAGGATTTTCGGCGGGTGGTCGAGGCTGACCCCAAAAAAATCGGTGCTCATCAGTTTCAGATCGGAATACGGCGGCCCGAATCGCCTCAATTATCCGCTGTTGCCGGAATTTCCGCACTTGACGGAGTTCAAGCATTTCCTTTTGCGCAACAACGGCAACAACGCCGGCCTGGACTATATCCGCTGCATGCTCATGACCTCGCTCACCGAGGGGCTTGAGATTGAATACCAAAGAGGCCGCGCGGCGATTGTATACTTTAACGGGCGATATTTCGGCATACACAATATCCGTGAACGCTCCAACGCCGACTACTATCGAACCAACTTTGGCATATATCAGGATTTCATTGACGTAGTAGACGGCGCTCATGAGCCAAGAAACGGCTCCATCGCCGACTTTTTAGATATTATGAATTGGCTTGAAGGCGTGTCGCTCGAAAACGATAATAATTTCAGGACGCTGGGGCAACGGATAGATATTGATAACTACACAAATTATATCCAAAGCCAGATTTACTATATCAACAAGGATTGGCCCGGCAACAACCTGAAAGCATGGCGCACCACTTCCACCGCGCCCGCGTCGAGGTGGAGATGGTTTCTCTATGACCTCGACCACGGCTGGGGCAGTTTCGGCAGCAACCACAGCCCGGGCGTCGCGATGCTCGATTTTGTGACAGAGCCAAACGGCCCGGATTGGCCTAATCCGCCGCACTCGACGCTTCTAACACGCAAACTGTTTGAAAATCAGAGCTACAGAGACGCTTTCGTAAACCGTTTCTCGCTCCTCATCGCCACATACTTCGCGACACCGAGGGTAGAGGCGCGGATAGCGGCTCTCATGGCTCCCATCGAAAGCGAGATACCGCTTGACAGGGCAAGGTGGAGATTTACATCGCATAGCGGCGGGGATTGGCGCTGGAATCCTACCGTCCAGCAAGAGTGGTATAACTCGTTGTACACCTTCGCCCGTAACCGTCCGGCGCAGATGCGCACGGAAATCGAACGATTCTTCGCGCTAAGCGGGGGCGTCAATTTTACGCTCTCGGCAAACGGCGGCGGTAATGTTTTGGTTCATAATCTCGAAGTGCTAAACAGGAGCGCGACATTCAGAGCATACCCGTCCGTCCCCATGGCGATAAAAGCCGTTCCCAACGCCGGTATGGTATTTGACGGGTGGAGCGACGGAAATAGCAACGCGGAGCGGGTGGTAACAATTGGCGGCGCGACAACGCTAACGGCGAATTTCAGACCCGCGTCATTTTAGGGGTGGTAACCAAATCCGCAACCACCCCTCTGATTTCGTTGATTAAATCGCGGTTAGGCTTGCGTGTGGGCCATGTGTAGTTTGACAGCATCACAACTCCTAATTTTTTCGTTATGTCAATAATCACCGCGCATCCCGTAAATCCGGTTTTCCCGAATGCCGCCTGTGACCTGTTTGCCCCCATATATTCTTGATTGAGTTCCCAGCCCAACCCCGCGTATTGATTTTTGATGTGCGGTATTTGATTCGTATACATCGCCTCAACGGTTTCAGGTCGGAAGAACGGCTCTCCTCCGGCAATCAGCATTTTCACAAATTTCAACAAATCGGGAACGGTAGAAAACATCCCCGCCGACCCCGGCGTCATAATCCTTTGAAGCGTCCACGCGCTCTCGTCGTGTACCTCACCCTGAATCACCCGCCCGCGCCACGGATCATTTTCCGTCGGCACGCAACCGGGGATGTTTGCGTCATCAAGAAAAAACTTCGTATCCCGCATTTCCAAGGGATCAAAAAACGTTTCCTTAGCCAGCACGTGCAGCGATTTGCAACTCACCGTCTCCAAAACCATCCCAAGCAAAATACTCGTAGCGTTGGCATAGCAAAATTTTTCGCCGGGTAAACTTTTCATCTTCACGTCAAGAATGGAGTCAAGCAATTTTTCAGGTGGGAAATCCTTGTGTTCCGACAGCCGGAAATCAAAATCAAGCGTATGCGTCAACAGATGTTTAACGCGGATATCACTCCTGAAAGCCCCGCGGTATTCGGGGACATAATCGATCAGCCGATCGTTAATCCCCATCATCCCGCGGTCGATCATCCAAAGCGCAAGGGCGCTGACGGGTATGGATTTTGTGATTGACGCACAGTCAAAGATCGAGTTTTCGGTAACGATTGGCGCGTCGACGTCGTAAGTAAACCGTCCGGCGGTAACGACGGATTCGTCTCCATCAACAACCCATCCGACCGCGCATCCCGGGAATGCCCGTCGTTCTATGGCCGAGTTCAGTCGATTTTTAATTTTATTTTTGTCCGGCATGGTGTCAAAATACTATATTTACCATCAAATCCATAATATAAAAATGACAAAAATATGCAATAGCAGGAGAAAAAAATGTCTCTGACAAACGAAGAGAAGGGTTTTGTTGAAGAAGCGTTGTCCGTTTACCTGCAACTTGTTTCCCAGCAAGCCCCCCCACAGCAAGTGCAGCAGCTTGTCGCAATAGCGCAGGGCGTCATCAACAAGCTCAGCCACCTCGGCGCGGGCGGGGCAGACGGCAATACCGCGAATAAACCGGGCGGGATCTCGGACGAATGGTATGAAAACGTCTGCCTGTCATGCGAAATGCTCGAGGCTATGGGCTGCGCGGATAAGGTTACAATGAAATTCCCCGGCAAATGCGACCCAATCCTACACTATGAGCGGGCAAAGACGGTAAAGGCGGGTTAAATTATAGGTGTTGGCCTTTTTTTTTTAAATCTTTTTTTAAAAAGGTCCGCCTAACCTCCTGATGCCGCTCCGTAATGTTTGGGACAACAAAGGGTTGTTTGAATGGATAGGGCGATGTTCATTCGGGCATGGTTGGTGGGGCATTTGGCAGGGGCTGTCTCAAAATCCGTCATTGCGGGCTTGACCCGCAACTTGTTTATCTCGCCGTAAGGCAATCCCTCTATGTAATCTTGTCGTTGGGGATTGCGGGTCAAGCCCGCAATGACGGATTTTGAGACAACCCCTGCCAAATGCCCCACCAACCCTGCAAGAATGAACATCGCCCTCCCCATTCAAACGACCCTTTGTTGTCCCAAACATTACGGAGCGGCATCAGTGGGTTAGGCGGACCTTTTTTAAAAAAAAGGTTTTAAAAAAAACATTTGCTTTTTTATATTACCTTAATATATATCCATATTATGGTACCCAATATACCCTTGGGTTACCAGGTAAACATACTCTAACGCAGGAGGTATTATGTTTATAGGTAGTCGTTTATCTCGGCTGAAGACGCTCAGAATGGCGTTAGCTGCGATAGTAATCATGGTGGGGAGCGCGGTGGCGTCTCAGGAAATTACGATCTTTGATATGCAGACAGACCCTCTGTTCCCGGGTGTAGGAAGGGCTACTGCCGGCACTGGAAATCCGGGCGCCCGCGACTATCATCCGATGTTTTTTGTAAACGTTGGTGGAACTGACCATCCGGACGCTACCATTCACGGCACAATAATCGGCACACAGCCTAATCTCGCATGGGGTATGGCCGCTACAACCGGAACATCACAAGGGCTTATGATTAACTTAGCCGCGTTGGGTATTAAGGAGGGTCACGATGTAAGGTTTGAAATTGTGGGTACTCACTCAGCTACCGGTACGGCGCAGTTTCGAACAGAAAACGGTATTAGCCCCCAAAGAACGTTTGGAGGCGTATCAATTACGAGTGGAGCGTTCAGCATATCGCATACCGTAACTTATGCTACGCTTGCCGCGGATATAACACAGGCCGCGGCCGGCCGTTACGGCATTAACCTCCCTGCCGGTACGCATACGATTACATCCTTTCGCATAATATCAATTTGCCCGGCCGATTGCGATGAATGCGAAGAAACTACGCCGACCGTCACCCCGTTCACATGGGGCGCTCCCGGCGGACCGGCGCTTCATAGCGCTACCGACGCAACCGCCAACAGGGGCGGCGACGTTAGCTATATTCACCATGTTGTTAGAGACGGCGAAGATAATATTAATCCGGCGGTGCTTCGCTTTAACAATGTTGTCGTTACGGACGAAGACAGAGACGTAATCCGCGAAGCGGGCAACAGCATGTTAACGCTTTCCCCAAGTTGGACGGGTAGCGTCAACAGGGTTCTTCATGTATGGACGGACTTGTCCGCCCATGTTTCCGGCGCCACCGGTGATGTGGAATCGTTGAATTTCATTACAACCGCGAATCAAAACGCGGGCGCGATTGTAGGCCCGGCAACGGGTTTAAACCCCATAGAAATAACTATTCCGATACGTTTGCTCTACACGCCGGCAGCGGGCGGCCAGCCGGAGAGGTTTGCGAACGCGATTTATGTCTTGGCAACGCTCGCCGCTACGGACCTTACCGAAACCATAGCCGACCCGCCGGCTGCAAACTCCGACGGCCGGTTTAGAAGAGACGTCCTTAACCCGATAAACCACGCGGTATTAGAGATGACCGCGCCCCCGCCCTTTGCCACAAACATTTCGCTTAATTATGGGATAAACGCGACTCAAATGAGCTTTACTTGGTGGACGCCTGTGGGCGAGGC
>JAITUP010000244.1 GCA_031286265.1 Chitinispirillales bacterium
AATATCCCTCAACTGAGAGTCATTTGTGCTCTCAGCCTTCTCCAATATCTCTGCACCATACTCCACAGTCCAATCGTCTCTAATCGCACTTATCCACTCGGCGTCCTCGGCAGACAACTCGCTACTCACCACCAACTGCATCGCCGGAACGTAGCCCTCAGACCGCGACCCCATAGTGGTAATATAATAAATCCCGTGCGCCTCTGACGCAATTATTTTATATTTTCTCTCGCCCTGCAATATCTTAAGCAATTTTCTAGGGCGCTTGGTAGAAACGAACGTTACCGTCGTTTCATCAAATCTTACCGATTTTTGGGACAAATAGGCGTAAAAATAACTCAAAACCTTATCAAACGCCCCTATGCTCAGGATGTCTCCAGGGCCTTTAAACTCGACAATGTTATGCTTTTTGAAAAACCTCATCACCGTATTTTGGATGACGACATCTTCCAAAATCTTAATCACAACTACATCTATCTTCATCGGCTTTTTGTACAACTCATACTCAGTATAAATGTCTACTGCGTATCCTCGAAGCAATACTGTTAGCACTTTGGCGAAAATGTCAGTCCACATGTGGCGTGGCTCTTTTGGTTTTGCTTCCTTGGAAACGGCGTCACGCGCGGTTGTCGTCTTTGCCATTACCCCACCTTTCATGCTACGCGTACAAAAAATATATTTTCCGCAAAAAAAGGGGCGATCTCGCGAACGCCCCTGATTGACCTTACTGTCTACTTAAACCCCCAAAAAAAACACTACCGAACCATA
The DNA here is from genome assembly GCA_031286265.1 of Chitinispirillales bacterium. Taxonomy (GTDB): domain Bacteria; phylum Fibrobacterota; class Chitinivibrionia; order Chitinivibrionales; family Chitinispirillaceae; genus GUT77. The sequence goes on from JAITUP010000244.1 coordinate 769, forward strand.
GTCACACGATCACGGAAAACTTCGCGATTTGTCGCGATGTCCCTGACGACCAACATATAGTGACCGGCCGGAATATTCCTGCCGCCAATGTTCATGGCACGACCGCCGCCGTCATACGTGAAACGACTAACGCGCTTGCCACGCATGTCGTAGAGCGTCGCCTCTGCCGCCGATGGACCGCTGAGAACGAGGTGATTGCCGGAACGAGCGACAGACCAGCGGATAACGGGGGAATGGGAAAGGGGGAGGGTGGAGACGGTAAGCCGTTCAAATATGGCCGTGATGGTTCTGTTGGCGTTCATAGGGACGGTTATTGTGGTTTGGTCTAATCCCGTCAACCCCTGCACATCACCCTCCCAACGAACAAAACGCCAAGTGGGCGGGTTGGTGAAATGGGGGAAAGCAGTTATCGTCACGTTTGCATTGTGGTCAAAGACGTGTACATTTGCGCCATCATCGGTGCTACCGCTGGCAGAGACAAAGTGTTCAACGTTTGGGTCGTCGCTTTCGGAGTCTCTTAGCCTGAGGATACGAAATGGCATCGTTGTGCTACGTGGGGAGCGTAGTCGGTTGCGAACATGGGTGCCCGATGGGCTAAGCTGCCACCCTGAGGGATTGTCGCCACTGCTACCGCTTTGTAGTGCGGCGGAAGTTTGGTTGTGCGAGCTTAAAGCCCAGTTGGCCCACCCTATGTGGTGGTAGTCCAAAAAATCGAACCATCTGTCGGTTTCAACGAGATCTAAGGCTCCAGCGCCGCTCGCGTTGGTAAGACCGAATTCTGAAATAAAAACCGCGAAACCCCTGTCCATGGCGGTCAAGATACGGTTTCTGAGGCGGCCTCTGTGAACCGGATCGTTCTGACCGGCGTAGAAGTGCGCGGTGTAGGCCAAATTTTCACCAATTACCGGATTGGCGGTAGCGATATGAGTGTCTTGGCACCAGTTGGGGGTACCAATAAGTATGATATTGTTGGCGCCTTCCGCCCTTATGGCATTAGTCACGGCCTGCATGTAATCTCTTATGGTAGACCACGGTGTGTTACGGTTGGTTGGGATAGCGAGGCCGCCGTTTTGTTGAGCGGTAAACCCTTCCTGACGAATACCGTTTGGTTCATTGTATATCTCAAAGATGACGTTAGGCGTATTTCCGTATCTCCGCGCCATATCCTGAAAAAAAGCGACCGCCTGCGCCTGATGAAGCTCTGCCGCGTAGGAGTGCCAGTCGATAATAACGTATATCCCCTGCTCAATCGCCTCGTCTACAACCGCAAGTACTAGATTTCTGTTAGCATCCGGTTGGAGGATAAACCCTTGCTGGACGGCTTGATTCGCAAAATTGCGCTCGACGGCCATAGCAGCCCGCACGACATCCGCCTGCCAGTCGCTTCTCAAGCGTTGCACCGTCGCCGCATTATAAAATGTTCTGGCGCCATCCGTCAAACTCCAGTACAGGCTCATACCCCTAAGCTGTACAGGATTATTGTGAACGCCCACAATTTGGTTCCCCACAACGCGCAACTGCCCATGCTGAGCCACCGGACTTCCGGCCGGCGGCTGTTGCGCCTCCGCTAAAAACACTCCCGCCCCCGCCAAAACGGCTATTACCGCGATCGACAATACTTTTTTCATTTGAAAACCTCCGTTCCTGATAGTTTAATTGAGAATTACAGCATAATATACTTAATATAATGTCGGCGCGGCTTCAATACTAAATAAAAATTAAAAAAACTTGTTGTCCGGTATAATTTCGGATGTATTTTCTTTAGGCGGACGCAGAACTAATAAAAGCGATCCGAAATGACTGGACACCCGAATATCACGACAAAATGTTGGAAAACATTGAAAATATTGATGACGAGTCATTAAAGGATACCATACTTTCACTGTGCTTGGCCAACGAACACGTTTTAGAGGAGGGTGTAGATATGAATTTAACCGCGAGAGAAAAGAAAAGTTTTCACAAGTGGGCGGCGAAAATCGGTGTTGCTGAAGAGTTGAAGCAGGAAGGCTGGCAGGAAGGTCGGCAGGAAGGTCGGCAAGAAGGCTGGCGGGAGGGCATTGAAGAAGAACGGCGGAAAAATGCCAAGGCGATGAAATACGAAGGAATCGACATCAATACCATAGCCAAAATCACGGGTCTCGCCGACGACGACATTAAGCAAATGTGACGTTGGGAGTACCGACGGCTGAACTTACCGAAGCCACGTAGCTACGTTATGGTGACACTTCATCAACTTGCGCCCTTTTATACTGCTTATGCCTCGCCCTTTGTTTTGGCATCCGCTATAATGGCAGCCATCATTTCTTCATGTTCAGCGTCTGTCATCGGCGGAAATAACTTCTTTTCTTCCGTATAGTTACCTGTTCCACCGAAAGACAAATTCAAAAACGCCCGGGCGGCCTCGCGCCCCAAGCCCTCATTTAATACTCGATATCCTGCGTCATGTAGTTCAGCGACATTGTTCACGTCAACGGCAATCATATAAGGCCTCCCTGTATAAAGGTTAGTGGATTTATTACTTTTACTTTTGTGGCCAACCCAAAACTGTTTTTGGCGAAAATGTCAGTCCACATGCGGCGCGGCTCTTTTGGCTTTGCTTCTTTGGAAACGGCGTCACGCGTAGTTGTCGTCTTTGCCATTACTCAGCCTTTCATGTTGCGCGTATGCCAGAAAGTGCACATTTTCCGCAAAAAAAGGGGCGGCCTTTCGACCGCCCCTCGGTACTGATTTAGATAGCTATCTAAGCCTTATGGGCACAAATTAGTGTCCCCCGGATTTACAGGATCCCCGATACAACTGTTCGATGTATTGCTCGCTATGCACGCTGTCATAGAAACGCGAGTGGACCATTCATCGCAATCATTGGTCGTGTTAAGCGGGTTTGTAATAGCGGCCATGCTGGGTCTGAAGAAGCAGCCGCCGTTACCGTGTATGGTAGGCTGCCCAAAGTCGCAATAGAACCCACTAGGATTGGGGCATGAACTCCCAAACGCACCAAACTGATTACATTGTTGCTGGCTGGACGGTATGCAATTGCCGAAGCCATAGTCACAGAATCCACCCTCGGTTGGTGGTGGATAGTTGGGGCAAGTATTGACTACAGTGCCGTGGTCGCCGACGCAGTAAACTTGCGGATTCGCGTGCGCGGGTATCGGGTGGCAACCGCCCACAACTTCTCCGCCCACTATTACCGGAGGTCCCCAGTCGCAATACTGTATTTGCGGTGGATTGTTGCAATCCGCAATCACGTTACCGTGGTTCGCCTCACACTGTTGCGGTGTACAAGTAATGCCCGGATCGCACCATTCTCCACCAATGCCCACACAAGAGCCTTCGAAGTTGTTGTCGGCGCTAGGAGGCCAATAGCAGTTTTGTCCACCCTGCTGCTGACATGACGAATGGTTCGGATTGAAATTGCAACAAGCCGTAGTACCCGGGGCGGTGAGACAAGGGTCTTGTTGATTCTGCGTGAAATTGGCCGTTATTGTCATAGGCCCATTTACCGTCACCGTGGTGGTGGGGCTTTGACTTCCCGTAGACCAGCCGGTGAATGACCAGCCATTGTTGGCGTGGGCCGCTATGTTAGCTGACGCACCGGCGTTGTACAGCCCGCTGCCCGACACAGTACCGCCGTTGGGCGGGTTGGCTACAACTGACAATGCGTGTTGTGTGGCGCCCGGCGCTTGGAACATAGCGGTTACCGTCATGTCTGAGTTCACAGTAACCGTTACGGGGGAGGTTGTTCCGGTTGCGCCGCCGGCCCAGCCAGCAAACGTATTCGGCGCTGTCGGTGTGGCCGTTAAGGTAACTTGCGTCCCGGCCGCGTAAGAACCTCCCGGCGGGTTCAATGCCACCGAACCGGAACCGGCGGTAGGCTGTATGTCGACCGTCAGCGTGTGGTTCCCGACAACTGGGCCACCACCATTACCGCCGGGATTACTATCCCCCCCGCAGACCGCAAACAACAGCACCCCCGTCAGCGCCGCCGCTATAATACCGCCCAGCGCAGTTTTTTTGTTAAAAATTCTCTTCCCACCCATACTAACACACCCCTTTCGTTTAGGTTTTTGATATTAACGACTATAAAAGTGGACCGTTTCACTATTAACTGCCCATACATTATGATAATAATACATTCGGTGTGTGAAAAGCAAATTTATTTTAAAAAAAATTAAAAAAACTCCAGCGCTTCTATATCCCCCTTACCCTTAAACACTATCACCACGAATTTTACGTCGTCTCTATTCACAAATCGCGTGTCTTTTTTGTATTTTTCTATTTGGGCCCGCGCCTCGGCCGACTTCGCTTCCACCTCCGCCGCCGCCGCGTCGGTTTTAACGTATTTTACCTCAAAAACGTACTCATACTTGATATCGGGCTTCACCGGGTGTCTTTGCAGATAAATGTCGGTATAGCCTTCCGTTACCTCGTCTTCGGATACGGGGAGATAGAAACTGCTCATAAACAGGGTGGATAGCAGCATCACTTTAATATATTTTTCATCAAAATTAATCAGATCTCTGTTAGAGAGACGCTTTAGGAAATTTTCCGTGAAAAAGTCTAAATACGGTTTGATATCTCCGTCGTAGGCCATTTGGCTTATGACGTCTGAAAGTTTACGGGTACTCATAGCCGTATTATCCAAATCCTGAACATGGGCGACCGCATAGCTCCAATAGAGCGTTTTTATGGAATAATTGGGGATTTTCAACCAATTTATGCCCCTCTTCACCCCACCGTTAGTCAGCATTCCCAAATAAAACAATAGCGAAACAAAGTAATTTTCGTTGGATAATTCGTCCAGTGAAAACTTTTCGACTATATTACCAAAAACACCGCCATCTTTCACGATGTTGAATAATATTTCCCGGTTATTTTTGTTTTCGGCCAAACGGCGCAGGCGTGCGTAGTCGGTTTTCAGATTGGTATCCACTATGTGCTCCGGCTGCTCGCCTGATCTTGAGATTTGGTTGAATAAAAACAAAATCATCTGCGAGTTATATACTTTATTCTTGCCTTTGTTATTGAACATGTAGCCGTTATAATAGGATTCCATATCAACTTTTATCAAATTCCTATCGACCCCCGTTTCTTGCATCAGCCATTCGACTTCCTCACTCGTAAAACCGAACATCTCGTTGTACATCGCGTCTAAGCTGTAATCCGTCGACATATTGAACCCGCTTGTGAGGTTTATCATCATGGGAGTAATGCCGGTTATGAAAATACGCTTGACGACGGATGAAGTCCCCTTTTTCAGCGATTCGTAGAACGCGCGAACTATGCCGCCGGCCCTCACCTCTTTTATATAGGTTCCGCCCAACGCTATGAGGTTATTCGCGAAGTGATCGTATTCGTCTATAATGATAAAAATGGGGACGTTAGCGTCGGCGGCCGCCCTATAGGCAAAATCCAACGCTCCTATACCGGGTTTTTGTTCTCTCATGCTCTGCAACTGCTCGGAAACGTTAGCAAAAATACCCTTGTAACGGTCAAAAAACACGTTCACGCTTTCCTGCACTCTAATAGAAAACGAATGTTTAAATTCCTCACGGCTATCCGTATCCAAACCGGAAAAATCAAACCGTAAAACCGTATATGTTCCCTGCTCAGGCGTAGGATTCTTGCCAATGTAGAGGTTACCGAAGATAGCGTCAAATTTGTCTCTCCGGCTTAAATCGTAGTAGTTTTCCAACACCGACAAAAACAGGCTCTTGCCGAACCGGCGCGGGCGGATGAAGAACTGATACGTATTGTTCTCATTCTCCAGTAGCTCGACAAAACGGGTTTTGTCAATGTAAGCATAGCCGCTCTCTATCAAATCGGCGAAGTTGGATTTTCCGTAGGGAAGCTTTTTGGGCATTATCAATCTACCTTTTCTATACTCATTCCACATTAAAATTGCATCCGCGTCGTCCGGCGACATCACGGAATAACGTGCGGCCGTTGGGCAATGTAGGCGCTATTTAAAAGTGGAACCACTATATAAAAAATTGCGGGTATGAAGCACATACACAAATTAAATTCGGCCCATACCCGCATATTCCGTCCGCAAAACACTATCTTGCCACCAAAACCCTCGACTGCAACGTCTGGGGCCCGGCCCGCATCTTCACTATATACATCCCCGACGCCAAACCTGCCGCCGAGAAGTGTTCCTGATAAGCGCCCGCGTCTCTCGACGTGTTGACGAGCGTTCTAACCCTATTGCCCTTAATATCGAACAGATCGATCCGCACGGGACCTCTCTCTCGTATGCTGTAGTTGAGCCTGAAAGCCCCGCTGTTGCCTACACGGGTGATGTTCAGCGCGTAGCTCGTAACCGCGGCCGCCCTGTTGATTACGGATGTAGTCCCCTGATCCGCTACCGCTACCAAATACATCAACGAGGTTGTGGTGCCGGTGGTTGAGTTTCGGCCCATCACCACGGTTTGGCCCTGCTCAAACGCCCTACTGTATACTGTAAATGTGCGGTCGGCGGAGTTGTCGTTGATCGATAGCGTAAGGTTGGTCGCGGTGAAGCCGCGGGCGGCGATCCACGGCGGCGTCAGGCCCGCGTCGCTTACCCTGTTTTCGTGCGCTACGTACACCACGCCGTCCTGCTTCATCCTGAAACTGATGATGGTGTCGGGCGACGTGAGGGCCCGAGTCTCCGCGGCAGGGCTTATCCACTCCAAACCCCGCAGCTCCGGCGACACGGTGATCGTCTGGAAAGCGCGATCGCCGTAGGCCGTGACCGATTCCCCAAAATTATTCTGAATCGACCAGTTTGCCGCGTTTGCGAGGTCAAACAGGATCAGGCTGTCTATAAATTCTCCGCTGCCGATAAGCGTCCAGTTGGGACATGCCGTAACGACCGTGCCCGTGCACTGTCCCTTAATTACCTGACTGCACTGGTTGCCCACCAAACACAATTCATATTCAGGCGCATTGTCGCCGACCACTACGACATTTAGCGGCGGAGGCGGAAAATCCATGTCGCTGGCTATGTAGTAGCCAGGGTGCGGGGGCTGATTGTACGATGAGTTTTGCCAGGCAACGGCCACGCGGTAGACGGGGTCGTGCATGAGCGTGACGAGCCGGTGCGTGGTCGGCATTGTGGTTGTGAAGATGCGTATGGCGTTGTTATCGCTTGTTCGCCATATCACCTCTTCGCGCCAGTCGCCAAAGATGTCGGCGGTAAGGACAGGGGTGCGCTTGCTGTCGTTGTTATCACTCACTCCGGCGGCTGTAAGGAGCCGCGATCCCGTGTTGTTCGCTATGCTCCATTTGGTTATCTGGGTGCGGTTGAGCAGTTCGCGGCTGAGATCGCCGTCCCACCATATAACGAAGTTGCATACACCCTCGTTATTCCCGTTATTCGGGAGCGTGGTACTCACCCTTGTTCCGCTCACATTATAAAGCCCTATTCCACTGGAACCCCAAAAGTGAAATCCGGGCGTTGCGGGGTCGAGGTGCGCGGCGCATCCGCGGCCTACATCGTCGTTGCTATTTACGGTAAAGAGTTCGACGCCGCTGTTCGCGTGCCTCAAAGATACGCCTATGTTGCCTTCTTCATGCGGCATGAATATCTGCGGGTACGGATTCCCTTTTATCATGTGGGCGACGTGCAGCGCGTCCCCGTGCCCATACCCCATTGTGTGCATCCCTCTGCCGTCTGGCCCGATAACCGCCGAACCGGTGATTATCGAATGCCGCCCGCTGTTGTCAACATCCGCTACGCTCAGCGAGTGGTTGCCTTGGCCGCTAAAGGCCCTGTTACCGGTGGAATCCGAGTCAAACACCCAGCGCTGCGTAAGCTGTCCGCCGCGCCAATCCCACGCGGCGAACGTCATGCGCTCATAGTAGCCACGCTGAAATACCGCGCTCGGCCGCTCACCGTCGAGATACGCGACGACGGCGTTGAAGCGGTTTACACGGTTGCCCCCGTTATCCCGCCCCGCCCCGCCCCAACTGCTTACGGGGGCGGCGACAGGCCAGTAGCTGGCCGTCGCGAGTTCTCTTCCGGTCGCCCCATCAAAAACGGTCAAATACTCAGGGCCGGTGACGATGTGGCCGTTTGAATTTCTATAGATAGCGTTGTGGTTGGCAGTCTCCGCCGGGCCTTTGCTGATAAACTCTCCCGTGCCGTCTCTCGTGCC
>JAITUP010000044.1 GCA_031286265.1 Chitinispirillales bacterium
TTGTCCATTAGGTGATTTATTCACACATCCTGCAACTGTAACTCATTATAAATCAACAGGTTACTCTAATGGTGTCCATTAGAAAACATCCCGAAAAGAGAGGAAATATGGCTAATGGATAATTTGGGTTTAAAAGCATCCTAACGGAAAATTTGGGTTAAAAGGTTCCTGAAAGTACCCATAATATATATTCATACCCAAGGACGACAAATCGAGGAAAAGTTTATGATTACGCTTTCTTTTGAAAAATATGTGAACCGGGCGCTGGAGCATAGTGCCGAGATAAACGCGTTGAGTGAGAAACTGTTAGCGGTTGCGGACGCTCTGAAAACCGCCAAAGATACTCTGGAATATCAGGAACGGCTTGCAAAATTGGAAATGTTGACGGAAGCCGTGTCGGACAGCATCGCGGCGTGGGATTATTTCGGAGGTAGGGAGGATGAGTGGCTGGCAGCGGTTAGAGCGGAGATTGAAGAACTTTGTAACGCCGTCGTCAAAACATAATTTTTCATGCGTCTTTACGGAACGCCGCGCTCGATTTCGACAGCCCCAAAATACTCTGGGTCAAATTCTGCAAAATGGTGGCGGCCTTGGCTATGCCGTCGAGCATCTCACGCTCTTTTACGGCAAGATTTTCCGACTGGTTCAACAGCGTAGTGTAACCGTATATGGCCATCAACTGATTTTGGATACCGTGGCTATCGGCGCCGATAGCGCTGCTAAACTCTCTGATGGGCCCGGTTGCCTCATCCAGTTTTCCGTATGCCTCCCGCAGGCTTAGAAGCGCGTCGTTTTGCTGCGCGGCGGCCCTTTTAAGCCTGAACAGCCAAACAGTCAAAACGATCGCGGCCGCCGCGAGCAACAGGCAAAGAATACTCAGAGTCATAAGAAGCATACGGTCACGCTCTTAAAGCTACGCCACTTCTTCAATTACGTCGCTGTCGTCCGCCACCGCGTCCCCGACGGTGGTGTATTCTATTTCCGTGCTGTCGCCGTCTCTCTTCATCTGTTCGATAAGGTCTTCACGGCCTATAAGCTGCAAATGGCGGATGCGCTTGAATTCGTTACGATGCTCGCCGCAGTATTTTGGGTAGACGAACTGCCGCGGATAGAGTTTCACCTCAAATTGATTGTTGCAACCCTCAAGATGACACGGCATTACGGTGATCGTAACCTCCGTGTAGGGGTGCTGGATGGTCTGATTCTTGATATTCACATTTTCCGGTCGCGAACGCTTCCGAATTCGGTAACGGTCCTGACGATGTTCGGTACAATACTTGGAAATGTGAATCCCGTAAAAAACTTTCCCGCACCCGGGATACTGACATTTCTTTTCGCGCAACTTTTGGCGCCTGCGAGACTTAGGTAGTTGCATATGTACGGCCTTCTCCAATCATCTGGAAGGAAAAAGGTGAATATTTATCAAGCAATGATATACTAATATAGGGCTAAAATGGTAAAAAAGCAATAGGCAAGTGAGTTTTTTTTTATTTTTTACATTTCTGTCAACTGGCAATATCTTATAACTTGTTGATTTTTATGGAATTAGAGTGTGGCACTTGGATTTCAAAAAAAGAGCCGCAAAAGATAAAATCACCCGCAATTCTTTGCGCGTAATAATTATGTACGTCAAATAGTTTGGTTTTTATTTTTGGCACATATTATATTGTACTGTGATTAGGTCTGCCGCGGCGTAATGCGGGGGACGTGCTTTGGGGGAGGGTGCGCCAATATGAACCGTATACGCGGGATGAACGATTATGGTTGAATTGCCGGAAGGGCCGTCTTTGCGACACAAGCGCAAGGTTTCCATGCAGCGCAAGTTTGTCGTTTTTTCTACCTTGCTTTTCCTCGTTATTTTCATTTCGGGCAGCGCCTTTTTCATAATGTTGATGGGCGGCATTATCCGCGCCAATACTGGGTATGCGCTGTCCAAGACCGTAGAGATTGAGCGGCTCAAGTTGGAGAACCACGTTAACGGCGAAATCGCTATCATCATGAAAATGGCGAATTCACCTTTGATAATGACTTATTTCAAAAATCCTGAAGACACCGTGCTACAAGCGCAGGCTTTTGAGGAAATAGCGATATATCGGCGGACATTCGCCGCCAACACGGTGTTTTGGGTGAACGACATAGACAAAAAATTTTACTACGACGATGCCTACGTATACACGGTCGACCCCGACGATCCCGAAAACTACTGGTACGACCTTACTCTCTACCGCACGGAGCGTTACAACTTCAACATCAACTACAACCCCGAACTCGACCAAACGAGCCTTTGGATAAACGCGCCGGTTTTTGACGCCGACGGCAAGCCGATAGGCATGCTCGGTACCGGTATCGACCTGACCGCCTTCATACAAACCGTATACACCGCCTACGCCGACCCCGCGGAGCTTTACTTTTTTAACACGGAGGGAGAGATCACCGGCGCGCGGAATGAAAACCTCGTGAAAGACAAGCGCCTGTTAGGCGATTTGCTCGGTGAAGTAGGGGAGCGAATTTTCACCAAATCCCGAACGCTTGAAGCCGGCGAAATCATTTATTTTATGCCTAGTAACTGGTGGGGCGGCACGGTGGCCTTAGGCGAGGTGACGGCGTTGAACTGGTATGTGGCGGCCATCCTCCCGTTTCGTGTTTCGGATGTGCTCAAAACCCACCTGACCCTGCTCTTCGCCGCTATGATGATCATCATAGCCTCGGTATTTGTCGCTTTCAACCTGTTTGTGATGGGGTTGTTTGGGCCGCTGAACAACATGGTTAAGGCGCTCGATCAGATCTCCGCGGACTGGGACGCGCAAAGCGGCGCCAAAGACGAGGTCGGGGCCCTTGGGATGTTTTACGACATGGCGATAACCGATCCGCTAACAGGCGTATATAACAGGAGATACATGGACGGGAACCTGAACAAAACCATCAAAAGCCTCTCACGCGGAAACGAAAGCAAGCTGAGCGTACTGATGGTCGATGTCGATCACTTCAAAAAATACAACGATGCCTACGGCCACGACGAAGGGGATAAGTGTCTCAAAATCATAGCCGACATCCTGCGCCAGCGCGTTTCACGGATAGACGATTTCGTAGCGCGGTACGGCGGTGAGGAATTTGCCGTAATCTTGCCGAATACCGATGAAGCCGGCGCGGCACACGTCGCAAATACGCTCCTGGAAAGCGTACGTGAGCGCAAAATCCCGCATAAAGGGAACGAGGCCGGAGGCGGCTACGTCACCATATCAATAGGCGGCTCAACCGCGACAGTCACCCATTCACGAACCGGCATGGACTACGTCAAATGCGCGGATCGCGCGCTGTATGCTTCTAAACAGGGTGGGCGGGATAGATATGTGCATGAGGTTTTTTAAACCCAAATTTTCCATTAGGATTAAGATGCTTTTAAAAATCTTTTTTTAAAATGTGTCGCCTAACCCTCTGATGCCGCTCCGTAAAGTTTGGGACAACAAAGGTTCGTATGAACAGATATTAACCCGGCGGTAATTAACCTCAATTATCTATTGAGTTTGGTTTTGTTTTTTGGTGACGGGGCTCTGCCCCGTAACGCCCCGATACAATAGGCCCCCTGCGGTCCCCCATAAG
>JAITUP010000277.1 GCA_031286265.1 Chitinispirillales bacterium
GCCAATATTCCCGCATGGCACGCTTTTTTGAACAATTTCAATTGTAAATACGCTGCCCTTGCCATATTCGCTTTCGACCTCAATTTTCCCGTTCATCATATCTACAAGGCTTTTCGCTATGGAAAGCCCAAGACCCGTCCCCTCTGTGGTGCGGTTGGCGGCTACGTTGAAACGCTGATATTCCGAAAAAAGCTTCGCCCTATCGCTTGGCTTCAAGCCCTGTCCGGTATCTTCTATCGAAAAGCGCAGCCAAACGTCTTCACCCTGTGCCAAGCTGCTTATCGAGAGCTTGACAAAACCTTTATCCGTATATTTTATGGCATTCGACAAAAGGTTGCTAAGTATTTGTTTAATGCGCAATTCGTCGCCGTAGAGTTTTAGCGGCAGGCCGCTGTCTGCGTCAACCGTAAAATCAATCTCTTTTGAGCCTATCCTCACAATGTTCATCTGCACCACGTCATTTATCAGAGACGCCACATCGTATTCGGCAAGATTCAGTTCCAATTTGCCCGTTTCGATTTTTGACAGATCGAGAATATCGTTGATAATTCCGAGCAGACTGCTTGCCGAACTGTATATCCTGCTAAGCCCTTCTTCATATTCTTTTGGAAGATTTCCATGTTGCAATTGAATTTGCACTATGCCGATAATCGCGTTCATAGGAGTGCGGATTTCGTGTGACATTGTGGCAAGAAATGTTGATTTACTGCGATCTTTCGCGTCGGCAATCATTTTGGCGGCGCTAAATTTTATCAGAAGAATAATAAGAGCCGCCGAAAATATCAGGCCCAAAACCATGAGGGTTACCGCCGTGTGGGTCAAGCTGCGATTATAAGACTGCACGGGGGTTATCACTCCGATATAACCGTTGCTCAATCTATGGAAAAACACGATAACTCTCGTCCCGTCAATATCCGTCATTTTCATGTTGAACAGGCCTCCACCCTCCGACGCAAGTTTTTCGGCAATGGAAGCGTATCCTTCTCCGGCATCCCTCATATTAACGTTGACCAAATCCGAATTGCAATGCGTCACGATATTAAAATTCCAGTCCAGAAGTATACCGTAGCCGCCCGCTGAAAATTCAATTTCGCGGACATATTTTTTAAGCAGGGTAATATCAATATCAATGGCGACAACACCGATGATCTCTCCCGCGGCCTCCACCCTCGATGAAACTGACATTATGTATACACCCGACATCGGATCGACATAAGGCTGCGAAAAAGCTACGGCGCCTTCCCCGGCCTCCATAGCCGCCGTATACCAAACGTGCTCGCCGGGCCTGATATTGCCGTCTTCATCTACGGGGTGGAGGTCCTGATACGTACTGTAATATTCACCGTTTATATAGGCGTATAACCTGTTTAAGCCGACCGCGCGGCCTTTTGCGCCTTTCATCCTTTCAACGATGACTTCAAGGTAGCTTAAAACTTCCGCGTTTGAACCGCCGCTTTCAATTATGTGTGAGATGGCGATGGCAATATTTACCAGCAAGACTTCAGACTCGGCCAACTTAAAACTGATATTTGTCTCAATGTTCTCCATCTTCCGTTCGGCGCTATACAGGAGCTGTTTTTGCAACATTCCCTGAAGAGAGTAATAGGCAATTGAGACCATTAGGCCGAACGCCGTAATTACCAAAGCTATTGGCTGCAGGTTCTTCTTCACTACATCGCGAGTTCTCATTTTTCACCCATCCTTACCTCGTCTTCAACACAACCTCAAATTCATCCGCGATATTCATAAAAGCCTCCACGATCTTCGGATCAAAATAAATGCCGCTATCGGCTTTAATTATTTCAACCGCTTCCCTGTGCGTAAACGGTTTTTTATACGGACGCTCGGAAACGAGCGCGTCATAGACATCGGCAATCGCCATAATTCTGCCTTCGAGCGGAATATCAGCACCGGCAAGCCCTCTGGGGTAGCCCTTGCCATTCCATTTTTCATGATGGTAACCCGCAAACATCTTGGCATGATGCAAAAAGCCGTCGTCTTCAACTTCCGCGGCGATCTGATCTATTATGCGTTCCCCCGCGTCGCAGTGAGTCTTCATCAGCTCAAACTCTTCATCGGTCAATTTGCCGGGTTTGTTGAGGATCACATCGCTAATCGCGATCTTGCCTACATCGTGAAGCTGCGCGGACGGCAATAGCAAACTCATATCCCAGCTTGCTATTTCCGCGGCATAAACCGCTGTGGTTAAAAGTTCATTAACGAGACGCTCCAAATAATATTGCGTGCGTTCTATATGCCCGCCTGTCACCTTGTCGCGGTGCTCCACCATGTCAGCGATAATTTTTATCGTCGCGTTGTGAATCTTGCGGACCGCTTGTTGGCTCTTCTTGACCAATTTGTCCGTTTCAATATGGGTCTCGATTCTGCGCACCAACACAGGCGGCGAAAAAGGCTTGCCGACAAAGTCGAGCGCGCCCAATTCAAAACCGCGTATCTCCGTTTCCGTATCGTGCTTAGCCGTCAAAAATATCACCGGAACGGATTTCAATTTCAGGTCGGCTTTCAAGAGTCGCATCGCCTCAAAGCCGTCCGTCTCCGGCATATTTATATCGAGCAGGATGAGATCCGGCACAACTTTTTCCGCAATCTTAAACATCTGCTTCGCCGACAGACAGGCATACGTATTGTAACGTCCCTCAAGCGCCTCACGCGCCGCCATCAGATTCGTCTCGTTATCGTCAACTATAAATACCGTTTTCGTAGACATGGATCAAACGGCCTCCTCTTTTTATGATGAACTCTTACCTGTAATCTTTCCCACAAGCATGCAACCTTACCCCTGCCGATTTTTGAGACGGCGTTAGCGTCAACACTTCCGCGCCGGACTCGGTGACTAAGATTGTGTGCTCATATTGCGCCGACAGCGAGCCGTCTTTTGTGCGCACAGTCCATTTGTCCTTCTTATCCGTTGTTACTTCCCAGCCGCCAAGGTTTATCATCGGCTCTACGGTGAACGTCATTCCCGGACACATTATGATATCGCTTTCGCTGTTGTTTTCCACGTGGTGATAGACTGAAAAAAATTCGTGGAAGCGCGTTCCAATGCCGTGGCCGGTGTATTGCTTGACTACGCTGCAACCTTGCGCGTTGACGAACGGTTCCACGGCCTCTCCGATAGTACGCAACGGCGCCCAGGGTTTGATGGAGTCTATTCCTATGATGAGCGCCCGCGCCGCGACCTCCGCAAGGTGCCGCGCTTCCTTGCTCACTTCGCCTATCAGGAATGTTTCTGAAGAATCGCTGTGGTAACCGCCCACTATCGTCGTCATGTCGAGATTTACGATGTCGCCGTCAGCGATGCGTTCTTTTTGTGACGGGATGCCGTGGCAGACAACGTCGTTTTTTGATATGCAACACGATTTTTTGAATCCCTTGTATCCGAGGCACGCTGGTTTGTGGCCGTGTTTGATGGTGTATTCGTGAACCAATTTGTTAAGTTCGTCCGTCACTACGCCTGATTTTACGAATGGGCGCATGTAATCCATCAAACGGCCGTTAAATTCGCCACTGCGGCGCATTTCGGCAATTTGGGCGGAAGTTTTGGCGTGATTTTTCTTTGGTTTAGGCGATGCCGCAGGCCCCGCCCCGCCGCCGGACCGGCGCTCGCTTTCATCAATCGCTAAATGGCACTTTTTGTATTTTTTCCCACTACCGCACCAACATGGACTGTTTCGTTCCGTCATTTTGTCCTCTGTAAAAAAATTGTAAACTATCAACCTCTCAAAATAATATTTGCCGTTGGGTAGCCCATTTTATATTTTTGTATTGATTCTACGAATTAGACATCGCACCGTACCGTCCGGCGGCATCACTGCTCTAAGTGCGGTCGTCGGGCGGCGCGGTGCGGTATTTAGTCGGTATTCCAATATATGGATGAAATTTACACAGGAGCCGCATGAAGACCGCGTATAACAGAAATTTTAACCTGCTCGTCATCGGTGAATGCCTTGTCGAGTTTGAGTGCGATGGCAATATTATTGAGAGCGAAACGTTCCGCAAGGATATCGGCGGCGCGGATATCGTTGTGGCCGCCGCGGCGGCGCGGCTCGGTTCTAAAGTACAGCTTGTCTCGGCCATTGCCCGCGACCCGTTCCATTCGTTCATCCACGAACGGCTGATATCGCAAGGCATAGATACCGGCAGTGTCGTCTCTTGCCAGGGATACAACGGCGTATACTTCACAGGCAGCCGATACCCCGAACAGCGCGAATATCTCGCGCACCACCCGGGAACCGCCAATCGATTCATCGCGCCATCACTGATTAGTGACGAATTGATTGATAATTGCAAGATAGTCTACGCTTCAAGCGAGCTGCAATCGGTATCGCGGGAAACGCGGCGCACGGTGTTCAAGGCGTTTCACTTGGCGCACAGCAGGAATATTATGGTGGCATACGACCCAAATTTGCGGCTGATGAGGTGGAGTTTAGACGAAGAGCACGAGTGCCAATGCAGCGACACAAAACGTCGGCTTCATAAAACCCGGCAAGGCTTGGACGAAGCGCGCGAATGCTTGTGGAACGTGCTGTCGCTTGTCGACGTCGTATTTTTATCATCGCCTGAAGAATCCATGGCGCTTTTCGGGCTTGAACGGCCGTTTGAAGTAATAGGCTACTTGTGGGACAGAAATTCCAACATCATAGCGGTAGTAAAAACAGGCGCCAACGGATGCGTAGTTGGCTACGACGGAAAGATCGAAAGTTTTCTTCAACCGACACCGCACGCCGGGGAGAGGTTCACCCCGACGCTCGTGGGGAGCGCGTTCAACGGCAGCTTTCTGCACGCGATAGCCTGCGGATACAGCCCGTTTGAAGCGGCGGCGCTGGCAAATTCCGTCGCGCTTTATAAGGGAATTAAAGGAGGCGGGATTGATTCGCTGCCCACGGAGGCGGATATTAATACATAAGCGTTCATCTTTTTAGTAGTCAAATTCGGTTCAAAAGCCTGCTTAGAGACCGTTTTTGAGGCAGTTTGTGTGATTGATGCGCTAAAAAAAAATAAAACATCATGTAACGCCAAGATATATATTAAGGTTTAAAAAATTTTTTAAAGGTTTTAATAAGGCTTTATGAAAAAACTGATCTATTCCGGCAAAACTAAAGATGTCTACCAACTCGACAACGGCAACTGCCTGCTCAAGTTCAAAGACGATGTCACCGGGGAAAACGGGGTATTTGACCCGGGGGCCAACGCCGTCGGCCTGATAATTGATGGCGCCGGGCGGGCCTGCCTGCGGCTGAGTGTGATGTTTTTTGAGATACTGCAAGCCAAAGGAATCCCCACTCACTACATAAGCGCCGACATCGACGACGCCGCTATGACCGTCAAACCCGCAACCGTTTTCGGCAAGGGCGGGATTGAGGTTATCTGCCGCTACAGAGCCGCCGGTAGTTTTCTGCGGCGATTTGGGAGCTACATAAGCGAAGGCGATCCGCTCGACGCGTTTGTGGAGACGACGATTAAAGATGATGCCCGCCAAGACCCGCCCATCTGCGGCTCCGCTCTCGCGATGCTCGGAATTTTGACAAGAGACGAACACAGCGTCATCACGGATCTGGCGAAGAAGACGGCTGCCATCGTCAAAGAAACGCTGGCGGCGAAAGGGCTTGATCTTTATGACATAAAATTCGAGTTTGGCCGCGTGGGGCCAGACAACGGCATCGCCCTGATAGACGAAATTTCCGGTGGAAATATGAGGGTGTGCAAAAACGGCGAATACATAGAACCCTTGGCAATGACGGAAATGATTTTGAGTTGACGCCGCCGTCAATGTATATTACGTGTATTGTTTATCGATATTAAGGTACCAATTAACTTTTGCGCCACACCGCCCGACAACTGCACTTAGAGCAGTGATGTTGCCGGACGGCGCAACGCAAAAGTTAACTGGGGGATTAATACCAAAATCAAAATTGATTGATTAACAGGAAATGGCAAGATAGAAAAATGAGCAGGCAATTTTACCCAGATCGTCAAAGATTACAGGAGCAGTATGCGTTGCGGCTCCCCTCCTACATCGCCGCCCTCGAGCAATTTCAGGCGCGGCTCAGGATGGAACTGCACAAGATAGAGGTGCATTTCACCATAAAATACCGTGTGAAAACCTTTACATCGTATTACGCTAAACTCCTCAAGCGCAAAACCGAGGGAAAAGAAACCAACGAAGAAATCCACATCCACGACATTATGGGGACGCGGGTGGTTTGCCCGTTTCTTGAAGATGTGGAATTTGTGGAGAAATCTCTGCGTAAAACGTTTACGGTGCGCGAAGTCGAGCGCAAGGGGGCGGAGCATACGTTTCGAGAGTTCGGTTATTCATCGACCCACCTGCTACTCGAGATTCCAAGCGATATCCGCGAACAATATCCCGACCTTGACGTGAGGATTGCGGAGGTGCAAATCCGCACGTTTTTGCAGGACGCGTGGGCCGAGGTCGAGCACGAACTGATCTACAAAAACAGTAGCAGCATCACCCCGCTCGACGAGCCGCTACGCCGCAAACTCGCGGCATTAAACGCGAATCTCTCGCTGTCCGACGATATTTTTCAGGAAATACGCGACTACCAGCGCCGCCTGCACTGCGAACTCAATAAGCGGCGGCACTCGTTCACCACGCAACTCGATGAAATCAAGCCGGGGCTCACCGCCACCATACCGACCGTATCGCCCGCCCAAAAAGATACGAGAATCATGCAAATAATCAACGGCGGACACGTTGAAGTCGAAGGAGAGACAGGTAGCGGCGTACCGGAAGTCAATACGAACAACAAGGACCAGTTGTTGCTTTGCGCGTTGAGCGCGCACAACGAAAAAAACTTCGCGCTGGCAGCAAATGTCTACACGAAAATTTTGGAACAGGAAATTCCGCCGTATATCAAAACGCTGGTGCTCGTCCACAGAGGTAAAGCGTACTTCTCGCAATCAAATTACGAGGACGCCCTAAAAGACTTCAAAGCCGCCGCCGAGTGTGAACCCGGTGACAGCAGAGCGTTCTACCACATAGGAATTGTGAGCAGAATTTTAGACGACAACAACTCCGCGCTAAAAGCGCTACAAACCTGCGTAGACATAAACCCGTTCCACGTCGACGCCCTGTTCGCCCTCGGGAGGGTATACTTCGACATGGGCGACTACACGGGCGCGCTTGAATATTGCGAAAAAACACTGCTCGTAGAGCCGGAATCAGCATCGGCGAAGGAATTTAGAAAATTGATATTATCTAGAATGAAACTGTAGAAAAACGGAAAGCCGCCAGCTTTTTGTTGATTTTTATTTTATTTTTTGTTTTTTTCCAGCTATCATATATATTGTAGTGATGATAGCCCAGTGTGGCACCCAATAACTTCAGAAAAGGAGTTTGTCTAAAATGTTGAGAAAAATTGGCATAGCGGCAGCGCTTCTAACGGCAGTGGTGGTTTTTTCAGGATGTGGGCCGAGCCAGATCATGAGGCCCCCCCAAGACCAGATAGACGCTTTCCTCGCGGATAATCCCGAATTGCCGGAGAGAGACAAAAAATGTATCAACGAAGCTTTCCTCGAGATTGGTATACGCGCCGAGACGCTACGCTTCATGCTCGGCGAACCGCATTCCATTGAAAAAGTAAAACAGCCCTGGGCACACCAGGAACTCTGGAGATACAGGCTTGGAAAAACGCGGGTCTTCATCATAGAAGACGGCCACGTCGCCGGAATTGAAGAACGCGTCGGAAAAAGGTAAGAGGTATAGCGTATGGGATTGGCATTAGACCTCGGCGTTCTCGTGGTCGCCGCTCTGCTTGGCCTCATGGGCGCTTCAAGCGGCATCATTAAAGAGGCGTTCCGATTTGCGGGGCTCGTCGGGGGCTTTCTCGTCGCGTTTCTGTTCTATCGCGACCTACAGGCCATCATAGAAAAAACCTTGCCGGTCACCCCCACGCATGTCGCGGCGGTTATGGCGTTTATAGCGATAGCGCTCGCCGTGCTTCTCGCGGCTATCGGCATTGGCTCTTTCTTACGGAAATCGACCGAACTTTTGTCGTTTGGATGGGTGGATAAAGCCTTCGGAGCGGCGCTCGGAGCCGGCAAGGCAGCGATAATTGCATGGGCGGCCTGCCTCTCAATATCATCGTTGCCAATGGAAGAAACAACAACGACAGAAACAAGTCAAAGCGAACAGGGCAGAACGATAGTCCATAAAACCACCGCGCGAGGGCCCACACAACAGCAATTCAGCGATTCGGTAGTTTATGGAATTTTTAACCAATTGCCGGGTTTTATGCGTTTAGACGGCTTGGAAGACGCCAAAAATATCATCCGCCGCCCCGAACAACCGGCGACGGTACCGGCAGAGATGCAAAATATTTTTAACGGTGCAAGCAACAGTCCTGACTAGGAAAAAAACGTGGAGCATAATGCCATAATCTACGCGACTTATGCGTTTTATGCATTCTTAGCGGCCGTCGGCCTATGCGCGGGCTCGTTCTTCAACGTGATGATATGGCGCATCCCACGCGGCAAATCAATAGCGTGGCCGCCCTCACACTGCCCGAAATGCGGGAAAAATATCAAAGCTTATGATAACATCCCGGTCGTCAGCTACCTCATTTTAGGCGGAAAATGCCGGAATTGCAAAGCGCGGATACCAATCACCTATCCCATCGTAGAATTTTTAACCGCCGCCATACTGATAACCGCCTGGACGCTCCTGAATATGAATACCACACTCCGGCAAATATCCGCGTGGTACGATGCCGTCATACCGATTTTGCGCGTTATATCCATTATAATGCTAATCCCGATGGCCGTGATAGACATACGCCACTACATAATCCCAAACAGATTCACGCTCACGCTTTTAGGCCTTGCCGTAGCGCTCTCGCTCATCCCCGGCAATCTTTCCATAGCCGAGTCCCTCCTCGGCGTCCTCGCCGGCGCCGGGCCGTTATTAGGGCTTGGAATTTTAGGCACATATCTCTTCAAAAAGGGCGACGCGATGGGTATGGGCGACGTGAAATTGATGGCCGCCCTCGGCGCGCTCTGGGGCGCCCAAACGGTACTAATCGGCATGGCGTTCGGCGCACTGCTCGGATCAATCGCAGGCGGGATACTGATCCTCTCAAAAAAAATAAACGACGAACACCGAATCCCTTTCGGCCCATTTCTCGGCGCGGGGACGGTTGTAGCGATATTCGTGGGTGATCCGTTGTGGCAGTGGTATTTGAGGATGTTTTATTACTGATATAGTAGTCCCACTTTAAAATGTTTTTGGAATTGTCTCAAAATCAAAGTCTTTAAAATCTTTTGGTGACGGGGCTCATAAGTTCCCTCTTTCAATCAAGCGGCAGGGGCTGTCTCAAAAGCCGTCATTGCGGGCTTGACCCGCAATCCCCCTATGTAATCTTGTCGTTGGGGATTGCGGGTCAAGCCCGCAATGACGGGGTGGGCTGGGCGCTCGCAATGACG
>JAITUP010000158.1 GCA_031286265.1 Chitinispirillales bacterium
CGTATGGTTTTAAGGGTATGGGTTTTAGCGTATTCGGTTTTAACATGGGGGCGTTACGGGAGATAGACTATGCTCGAAGTGAGTGAGGGTGTACAGTGTACACCCTGCACTATGATTGAGAGAGGGAACTTTGAGCCCCTGTCCCCAAAAAAAGATTTTGAACTTAAAGATTTTAAAGGTTTTGATTTTAACGTTGAAATCAATTACCGCCGGGTTAATAAAATCTGCAACGATTACGCCGGCCCTAAATTTCGCAGGTGGTCGCGCACCAGTTTTGACCACCAGCTTTGCGTGTCTAATTTGCAATACGCGCTGAACGCCTCTCTGGCGAGCGTTCTGTTCATCTGCTTCATCGCGATGAAGCCAAGATTATACAGGGCTTTCAGGTCGTTGGGTTCCGCTTTCACATATTCTTCGAGCAACGGCAGAGCTTTTTCGGGTTTTCCGATCTGATACTGGAGCAGGCCGCCTATCCATAAATCATCGGGAGAGGCTTCTTTTCCTTGTTTTTCCGCTTTTTCTATTCGTTCCATCGCTCCGTCGAGCAGGCTGTTGAATTCCGATGTGGTTAGCGCGTAGCCCTGGAATTCGAGCGGGGTGTATATGTCGTTTCGAGACGGCCCTATTTCCTGTTCAAACCATTTTTTCGACTCTTTTGAGAGTATTCGGAAGCCGTTATATTCGGAGGTCATCCATATTATGTATTCTTTGATCAGTCTCGCTTTGAGCGCGATGATGGAGCGCATCGTTTTCAGGTCCGGTAGCTGGTTGAACGATGTCAAAAGCGCTTTACTATCGTCGACATCGAGGCGGTATTCGATGATGCCTGTGGCGAGCGAGCCCATGAAGTTGCCGCCCGGGGCGATTGTGGGCATGATTATGCAGTTGTTTTTCCAGTCATATATGGCATTGCCGGTGCCGGGGACGAGCAAGACATAAGGGCGTCCGAAAAGCGGCACTCTGTCGTTTTTGAAGATGTATGGGTCAAATTCGGTGATTTGGGAGAGGTTTTTGCTTAGTGTGCTCAGCGAGAACAGCTTGTCTTCCGGCCGGATGAGCGGGAATGGATCGAGACTCAGGCGCTTTGCGGAAAGCCTGACGAGATCACGTATATACTCAATTTCATCCGTTAGCCTTGCTTCTATTTCACCAGGAGACATCTCCGACGTTTTTTTCTGTAGATTTTCAAGTTCGTCCGTTATTTTTTTCTTCACGGTTTCGATGTCGACCAATTCCACGAATAATTTTTCTATGGCCTTGGTTATTTCTTTCATTTCCGGGGCAGCCTCTCTGGCGGGCAGCATTGCGATGAACGACTCGCAGAATTGCAGCTTTTTTTGGAGTTCCATCTGCTGCTGGACGTGTTTGCGCTTGTCTTCGGCCGCCATAAAGATGCCTTTTGATATTTCTTTTTTCGTTCTTATACTGTTGAGCAGCATTTCTTCGGTGGTTTCGAGGGTCGCGAGTTGTTTCGCCGGATCGGTCGGCCGGTAGTACATGGTCTCTATCCTTATCCGGCGTTCGGTCTGTAAATTTTTGATTTCACGCATGGTTTTACCGTGCTTCAACTCCTCGAGTTTGAGGTCTCGCTCGAGTTTTTCAATTTTATCGCCCGCTTTAACCCTGAGAAGCAGGTCTTTGAGCCAGCTGGTTATGGTGAGCACCTGTACACGGCACTCCGATATATCGCAGTCGGCGATAAACGCCTTCATCTCCGCGGCATCAACGATTGCCGATTCGATCCCGAAGTCGAGAAGATCGGTGTTTTCTTCAATAAACGCGTTTGTGTCCCCGTTTTTGTGGATTATTTCCCCAAGGCTGCCGGTAAACCAAGACCAATAGGAAGAGCTAATTTCACCAACCGCCTGCTTATCCTGCGGATCCTGTTTGAGCAGCGCAAGCGCATTCGCAAAATGTTCACTGAATTTCATTACCAGCCCTCCCATGTATCGGTTGATTATGAATCAACGGATATAAAAAGTGACGTCTCCCCCCACCGAAATATAATATACTTGGGGGCCAATGGAGCTAAGATAATATTTTTTTTAGTACTCCGTCGCGCAAAAATTATATTCTACAGCATGAAAATTCATTTTTTAGACGAATTACGCTGGCGGGGGATGATCCACGACGTCACCCCCGGGCTTGACGAAAAACTCGCCGAATCCATGATAACGGGCTACGTAGGCTTCGATCCTACCGGCAGATCGCTGCATATCGGGCACATGATACCCATTATGCTCCTGATGCACCTGCAACGCAGCGGCCACAAGCCCATAGCGCTCGTAGGCGGGGCGACCGGCATGATCGGCGACCCATCGGGAAAATCCGTCGAACGCACAATGCTAACCCCCGAAGAAGTGGCGGAAAACGTCAAATCCATCCGTAAACAGCTCGAAAAGTTCCTCGAATTTAACAACTCGCCGAACAGCGCGGAAATGGCCAACAACTACGATTGGTTCAAAGACATAAAAATTCTCGACTTCCTGCGCGACGTCGGAAGGCACATCACCGCCAACTACATGATCGCCAAAGACTCCGTGAAAGGACGCTGGGAGCAGGGAATCTCGTTTACGGAATTCAGCTATCAATTGCTGCAAGCCTACGATTTTCACCGACTGCGCCTCGAGAAAAACTGTACCTTGCAGATCGGCGGATCCGACCAGTGGGGCAACATCACCACCGGCACGGAACTGATCAGGCGCAAGGGGGCGGGAGACGCCTTTGGGCTGACTTGCCCGCTGCTTAAGCGATCGGACGGGAAAAAATTCGGCAAATCCGAAGGCGGGGAAAGCGTATGGTTGGACCCGCAAATGACAAGCCCGTATAAATTTTATCAATACTGGCTAAACTGCACCGACGAAGACGCGCCGAAATTGCTACGTTTTTTCACATTGCAGCCCATAGAAGAAATCACCGAACTCGAAAAAAAACATGCCGAGGCCCCGCACGAGCGCGTCATGCAAAAAGCGCTGGCGCGGGACGTTACCACCCGCGTCCACTCCGCCGAAGAATGCCAAAAGGCGGTCGACGCGTCGGAAATTCTGTTTGGCAAGGGATCGACGGAAACGCTGAAGTCACTGTCAGAGAACGATTTCCTATCGATATTTGACGGCGTTCCGCAATGCGCAATACCGCGGGCGGAAATCGATGCCGGGATACAGGTTTTGAGCCTCGTTTCCGAAAAATGCGACCTGTTCCCCTCCAAAAGCGAGGCAAAGCGCATGATATCGCAAGGCGGCCTTTTTATAAACAAAACAAAAATTGACGACCCGGCGTTTGTCGTTGACGCCGAAATGTTGCTGAATAATAAATATTTACTGCTTCAAAAGGGTAAAAAGAGTTATTTCATTATAAACGCGGGATGATAGTGTAAGGATAAACTTTTTGCTTTTCATACCGAGGTTGTTAGACCCTGATACGTTTATGAGAGTAATGAAGTATGAAAATAATTTAAAGGAGGGTATTGAAAATGAAAAATGAAAATCTGTACCACGATCCAATAGAAGAAGTTTATCGAATAAGAGAAGCAATTATGGAAGAGTTCGGCTGGGACATCAAAAAATATCACGCTCATTTGGATGCCAAGCGGCCTCACTGGGAAGCTATAGGGTTTAAAAAAGCCGCCCCGCGAAATCTCAAAAATCAAAGCGCTGTATCAGTGTAAACTGGACCCGCCTCACCCCCCGATACCGCTCCGTAATGTTTGGGACAACAAAGGAAGGGTTGTTTGAATGGATAGGGCGATGTTCATTCTTGCGGGGTTGGGGTGCTGTGGTTTTTTTTAAAACCTTTTTTTTAAAATGTGTCGCCTAACCCACTGATACCGCTCCGTAATGTTAGGGACAACAAAGGGTCGTATGAATGGGGAGGGCGATGTTCGTTCTTGCGGGGTTGGGGTGTTTGGCAAAACCCCGGATGGGGTTTGATGTTGGTAGCGGCGGGTTGGGGGCTTAGCGCCCCCTACCCGACGTTATGAGGTTCAATAGAATTTCACAGCACCTCGGATGAGGTGCAACAACACCTTAAGCTCATGGTGAACTAAAGGGAAAGAACAAGGCGGAAGCCTAAGAGGTTGTTGTTGCGATTGTCCGGGGTGCCGCCGCTGCGATAGGACACTCGGCAGCCCCTCGCGTAGCTGTTCCAACTGCCCCCGCGGATGACGCGGAGGGAGCCCGTAGCAGGACCCGTAGGATCTGTCACACCACTTTCACGACCCGCATAAGCTGTACTGCTCCACCAATCACTAACCCACTCATAAACATTACCGCTCATATCAAAAAGACCTAACTCATTAGGATCCTTACCACCAACGGCTTGGGTAGTAGAACCACTATTAGTAGTATACCAGGCGACATCGCCAATAATATTACCACCAGAAAATATAAATCCATCACTATCATTACCGCCACGAGCGGCAAATTCCCACTCCGCCTCGGTAGGCAAACGAAAGGTGCGACCAGTCAAAGCATTCAAAGCTGGAATAAAATAATTAACAATATCATCCCAACTAACACGCTCAACTGGACGATTAAGATCACCAGGAAAATAAGAAGGATTAGTATCCATAATTGCAACCCACAAAGCCTGAGTAACTGGAAACTTACCAATGTAATAACCATTAGTTAAAGTTACCTGATGAGAAGGACTCTCACTACTAGCACAATCCAAATAAACATTATTGTCACGACCATCAACACAACCCATAGTAAAACTACCACCATCAACAAAAACCATATCAAAAGAAACACCGTTAGCGGTAATAGTAGTAACACCGCTACTCTCCAAAGTAATCACC
>JAITUP010000209.1 GCA_031286265.1 Chitinispirillales bacterium
ATTTTAGTATTTTTACCCCGATAGTATGCCCACATGTCCCCCGTAAGCGGTCGCCGCTTATGGGGGACCGCGGGGGGCTTATGTATCGGGGCGTTACGGGGCAGAGCCCCGTCACCAAAAAACAAAGCCAAACTCAATAGATAATTGAGGTTAATTACCGCCGGGTTAATAATGGAAAATTCAGCTTAAAGTGGAATGAGTATAATTCAGAAAAATATCCTCATACCAGCCACGGCCGCCGGTAAATCAAATATTTCCTGACCGCGTAGCGCAGCTTACTTTTTATCGATTCGCGGCGATAACGGCCTTTTACGTATTGATATGTGGGGTCGAAATAGCAATTGATGTGGCATCCCTCGCAAAACGGGTACCGCCCCTCCATAGCCTGCGCGTCTTTGCGCTCGTTTGATTGTAGAACGCCGCTTAGATTTCCATTGATTTTTATATTGACGCGGCGATTGTGGTAGCAGGGGAGCGCTAAGCAATTATCCGGGGTGACGACGACGACGGCGCTGACGGCGCGGCATAAAGGTTCGCTGATACTGTTACCGCCGTTGTCGCGTAATAACAAATGCGCGCGATTTAAGTAGACTCCCTTTTTTTTAGAAAACTCAACGGCTTTACGGTGTACGTCGGCATCGATTTTATCCGGCCCCAAAAGCGCGAACACCGGGTCGAGGATCAGCATCAGCCGCTTCTCCCGCGCGAGCCGCCAAACCCCGGTTAGCGCGTCGATATTTTCCTCGGTATACGTAAACATCAAATCAGGGTATAAGCGGTTAGCGAGCGCGGCGTCTATACTGTCTATGACGTGGCCGTATGATTTGCATCCGCGTATTTTATCATGCAATTCGGCATTGTCGGCATCTATGCTGAAATGCAGCAAATCTATTAGCCCTTTGAGTTCTGAAGCGCGTTCTTTGAACAGGAGGCAGTTTGTTGTTACCGATGTTATGAATCCAAATTTTTTGGCTAATGATAAAAAATCCGGTAATTGCGGATGCAGAAGCGGTTCGCCGCCTGTGAAGTCCGCAAACTTGCACCCGGCCTCCCGCGCCTGCCGCAAATTGTGAGCAACGTCATTAATATCGGCGTCAATTTTAGGCTGCTCTTGCCAAATAACGCAAAATTCACATTTCGCGTTGCAACGGTTGGTTATGTAATAATGCAGTAACAGCGGTTTCATATCAAAAAATCACCACGACTTCACTGTCAAATCTGTGCCGTCTAATCGTCGTATCTCCGTCTTGCGTTCTCAAGATCATTCCGTAGGTGTTGCGGAACTGGAGCGCGGAATTATTTGTGAAGCCGAATGCCAAGCCTCCCCTGATCTGCGTGTCGAAATTGCCGCTTGTCAAGTCGTCCCAGTAGAGGGCGGCTTCGGCTATGGGGATGATTTGGCGTAGCGTTTTGGTATTGACGTTTATAGGAAAATATCCCTGCTGTCGGATACCGAGTATAGCCGCGTTTCTGTTCATTTCTCTTATTTTTATACGCGGATTGGTGCCGAGAGTTACTTCTGATTCGCTCACCCATTTTTCTGATTCGTATCTGAAAGATGCCGATGTCGCGAAAGTTGTGGAAATGCCCTCAACGTGAAATACCTCGGTAACGCTTTCGGGGATATTATAGTGTCTTATTATCGCGGCGAGGATGAACATCATGTTTTCCGTCATGTTATAGCGGGCGGAATAGTTTTGCAGATAGCGCAGCGAGTCTTCCATCGCCCATGCTACCCCGCCGGTGAAACGCCAGTTGTCGTTTAGGTCGTGGCGGTACATAAGCGTCAGATCGTGCGCTAAGAAACCGAGGTCTTTAAGTTCGCTGTTTATTATTGAGCGTCTGTGGAAATAACGTTCGGTCAGGCCTGCCCGTTCTTCGAGCCCAAAAGTTTTTTTCATAACTCCGGCGCGTACCATGCCGTTGCCCGGCAGGCTGTATTGAGCGTAGAATTTGTCTATAGTCATAAATGTATCGCGGTGACTATACTCAATGCCTATTTCCGCGCGTACGCCTCTTGCCGGCCGCGCGGAAATTTCGATTTCGCCGCGAGCAATCGCCCGTGTTTCGGTTTCATCGCGGTTTACGCGGTGATGGACAT
Source organism: Chitinispirillales bacterium (assembly GCA_031286265.1). Lineage (GTDB taxonomy): Bacteria > Fibrobacterota > Chitinivibrionia > Chitinivibrionales > Chitinispirillaceae > GUT77. The sequence continues at coordinate 2,102 of JAITUP010000209.1, forward strand.
CGATGCCGGTTTCGAGGTAGCCGCCCATCCTGAACCGGGTCTCGTCCCAACCGCCTCCCCCGCCACCGGAATCGCCGCCGGCGAAAGCGAATTGCGCTACGGCGCATATTAAGATTGCGGCTATAACTGTTTTTTTGACGTACATGGTTTCTGTTTCCCAATCACAAACGGCCGTTAATTTTTTTTATATATTAATTTTACGCGCGCGCTGTCCGTTAGATAGTTCATTCTTATTATGACTACCTTGACGACATCGTACCCGAAACGATTTTTTATATCTTCATGAAGTTCCTGTTTTTTACCTTTTACTAATAGCGCGGTATTGTCATAAATCAAAATTACTTCTTCAGACTGCCCCATAAACGCCTTATCGCATAGATAGATACACAAGCATACCAATATGTTTGCCCAAAGGACGGCGAAGATGGAGAGTTCGCCGGTGGCGAGCGAGTTTATGACGCCTATTATTATGGCCGCAAAGAGGAATGTCATCTCGCGGATTTGTATCTGTTCCGTCCGGTAGCGCAAAATGGAGAGGATAGCGAACAACCCGAAAGCGAAACCGGTACGCACTCTGACCGACGCGAGCAGCGACGTTACCATGAATATCAGAATGTTGGACACAAAAAAAGTGAATGAATACGTTTTTAGACGATGTTCCTTGGTGTATATCTTTGAGATAAGGATATAGGCGAAAATAAAGTTGATTGCAAAGCGAAGCGTTAGAAGCCCCACAAAATTCCAATCCTGTTCGCCGAGATAAATGCTCCAGTCCGGTACTCTCATGCCGCGCTCCTTTCGTAGGCGATTTTTCTTAATCTTGGTAAAAAACGATTTTTCTTAACATTATCGCGGGTCAGCGAAATTCCTATGGCGTATTTTGAAAATCCGCTCGGTTCCCTGTGAATTTTCCGAAGATACTTTTGCGACACCGTTCTCTCCGGGCCTCTCTCTCTCTTCAGCTCGATAATGGCGGTATTACCGAGCGACCACTCCATCCCGTCGTGCCTGTATTTCAGGCCGAGATCGAGCGTCATCCTTTCCGAAAATTTTTTGTTGAGGAACGTTATACGGTCGAAATAGACGGTGAGCGATGGCCGCAAGTCGTCAAAAAAGAAACCGTTGTTGCGCAATAAGTCTGCAAAGCTGTCGTCAAAATTGGTCAAATCACGAAGCAGGGGGAGCGGGGGAGTGGTTTTATGCCGTCCCAACTCATCTCTGCGCTGACGGTATTTTTTCGTTTTTCCCGTGTTCTGTTTTTGCTTTATTTCATTGAATATATGTCCGCTAGTTAAATATTGCCGCGTGCGGAACTTGAACCGTCTCGCCCGTTTGTTGTGATGCATATTGAAGCATAGCAGGTCGGGAGTGTCAAAATAAACCGTTTCGTAGGACTGGCCTACCACATCATATATCTGCAGTACCGAGTAGTCTTCCCGAATGTTTTCTAAAAAATCAGGAACACCGTCGATACGCAGTATAAATTTGGTATCGAATCTGTTAAGAAACGCCATCGCTTTGGCGTCTTTGAGCGACGAGCGCGAGAAAGGCTGCAGACAGTCCAGTACCCATTTTTCCATCATTCAAAATCCTGTTACCCTGTTTGTTCTGTCGTCTATCATAGCATCGAGCGTACCGCCGGTGTGCTGAATTTTTCCGCGGCAGTCGATATCTTGCCCACTTCTTAGAGCCCTTGCGAACACATTGCCGCCGCTCATTCTGAAGTAGCCCGCATCCACCCCCACGCGTATACCGTCTCCGCTTGAGTTGATAGTAACGTTGCCGTTAGTTACAGTAACGTCGCCGTTTGAGTCTATGCCTCTTGCTCCCTCGCCGTTGGAGGTGATATTCAGCGTACCGCCATGTATTTCCACGTTTCCGGGATCGACAATCTCTTCGCCGCGAGCGTATATACCCCGCGAACCCGCGCCGTTGGTGACAATATCTATCGTTCCGCCGCGAATTTTCACACCGGTTTCGCTTATTATTCCGTGGCTTCTTTCACCCGTGGTGAAAATTTTTATCTCACCCCCGGCGACAACGACCGGGTCGGTTCTTTCGTTTTGCATGCCGTCGCCCACGCTTCTAATCTGCACCCGCCCACCCCTTATCACAATAGAATCGTTTGCGTGGATGCCGTCGTTTGCGGATTCATACACCAGCACATTCCCGCTTTCCATCACAAAGCGATCGTCCGTAACTATCGCGTGGTTGTTTCTGGATCTTATTTCCAACGAGCCGCTACCGTAGATATGGAGATTGGCTTCGCTGAAAAACGTGCCTTTGGCTTGTACCCATGCGTTTAAGTCGTTGTCGTAATAGCCCGTGCTGTAACCGGCTCCGTCTTCTAAAAAGTTCCTGCCGGTATTCTCTCCCACACAGTCGCCGCCGACAAGATAGGCGCTTACCGTTGAGCCGTTTTGAATATTAATCGCCGAACCCACTGGATTTCTGATATTTACGCCGTTTAGATAGAGATTGAACCTGCGGTCGCCCCAAACCATGAGCGAGCCGTTCGCGGTAGCCCCGCTAAGCACTATATTGTGATCTCGGGTATCTCCGGTATTGATGACGACATGGTTGCCATTTTGCTGAACCGTGATACCGCTGGGCGGCGGGGTCACGTTGGCGGATTCGCCGCCATACGTTATCACGATAACGTTCGGGAGCCCTAAATCCGCCCGACTTCTGTCTAAATCGTCGGATTCCGTTTGCGCTATACAGGAATATTCCGGCCTCCAGCCGTTGTTTTGCCCACTGTTTCCGCCATTGCCGCCGCCTGGCCCGTCGTCAGGAGTAATCACGTTGCTACACGAAAAAACAAGCGCGCTCACGGCCGCGAGGCAGAGTCTGTAAATCAAAATATGGCGATTTTTCACGTCAATTTGGCCTTTCCAACGCGCGACGCAACATTTAACGAATGGCTCCAGCAACGCCGTCAGCAAGAATGAATATAATTCATGCGGATGTGTAATTGTGAAAAAAATGTAAAAAAGAGGTATCGTTTGATTAAATGGAGCTGAGGGGGTTCGAACCCCTGACCCCCAGACTGCCAGCCTAGTGCTCTCCCAACTGAGCTACAGCCCCAAAAATCAGGTACGACACTATCAAAATAATATACTGCGTGCAGGATGTCAATAGTTTTTTTAATTTATTTTTAAATTTGTTTTTTAAGGGAATCTTTTTTTAAAACCTTTTTTTTAATTTGTGTCGCCTCGCTTCCCCATTACCGCTCGATAATGTTTGGGACAACAAAGGGTCGTTTGAACGGAGATTTCGATGTTCATTCGGGCGTTCCAACTCTCTAAATTCCCCGGATGCGGAAACGTGGCGATAGGCCGCGACTGCTTGGGTCATGCCTTATCTCCACCAAGCTGCGCCATCAATTTTGCAATGAGCGCGTCTTTTCCCGCAATGGCGGTATCCGGACAGCAACGGCTTTCTGTATGATGAGTGGTTTGGATGAAAGTGGCGTCGGTGAGATGATTATGGGCTTGCGGCAGAAATCGGTGGAAATTGGCGAGCGGATGGAGGTGGTTTGGGGGGAGGGTGGGAAGAAGAAGTAGGTTTTTGGGGGCCATTCTACACGTTTTGCTTATCCAGCGGAGCCTTTTTGAAGCATATTTCAGCATTTCGGAGTCGGAGCTAACGGGTATTACGGGTAGCGATATTATCACCAATCCACAAAAAATAAAAATGGTTGATATTGTCATACACAAATATTATTATTATGTATGGATGTGCACGTTGGGCTGTGTGTGGCTACTTCAGGCGCAAGATGTCGTCGACTGTGAGGTTGG
>JAITUP010000227.1 GCA_031286265.1 Chitinispirillales bacterium
TTTGAGACAGCCCCTGCCAAATGCCCCACCAACCCCACAAGAATGAACATCGCCCTCCCCATTCAAACGACCCTTTGTTGTCCCAAACATTACGGAGCGGTATCGGGGGGTTAGGCGACACATTTTAAAAAAAGGTTTTAAAAAAAAGGCAGCCTAATCCTAAAAATTTTAAATTTAATGATTTTTATATTTAAAAGATTTTGACGTTAAAAGCTCTCTGATCTCACAGAAACAGGCGGCCGCAATATCTCCGACCATATTATGCCGGTTCGGGCTTGCGCTAACAACGTGTTTTCATTTTCCGACGGAACCGCTGTGGGCGCCGTCTGATTGTATGCCGCCGCTTCTTCGTTTTGCGCGTTTTTTTGTGCGATTCTACGCTCACGTTCTTCCATAGCTTTAAGCCAGTCGTTGTTGGCGGCGCTAGACTGTTTAGAGCGTTGCGCCTTGGGTGGCGCGACGGCGGTTTTTGTTTTGATCGCTGTTTTCGGGGTTGAGGGCGGAACTGGATGTTGCCGTTCCTGTTTATGCTGCGCCTGTTCCTGCTGTTGTCGTTTCTTTTTTCTGGCAAACGACGCCGCAATGATCTGCGCGATGACTATCACCGCGAAGATTAGCAGTTCAAGAAAACCATCAAAAATCATATCCATAGTGTTTGCTCCATGTATCTCACTCGGGACTGTTGCAAAAGTAGGGCAGGTTTGAAACCTGCCCCTACAAATGCTGCGTTTCTGTCATAATTTGTAGGGGTGGACGGTAATCCACCCGCTTTTACAACAACTTCCCTGTCTCTATCCTATTATTTCCCCGGAGTCTGCGGCCCTTGCCCGCCTATCGACTCCCGCATCTGCGTATCCGCCACGACATTTTTCATTTTGTAATAGTCCATAACTCCTAAATTCCCGTTTTTGAAAGCTTCCGCCATCGCCTGTGGGACCAACGCTTCGGCTTCCACGACCTTGGCTCTCATCTCCTGAACTTTCGCTTTCATTTCCTGCTCGGCGGCGATGGCCATCGCGCGGCGCTCTTCGGCTCTGGCCTGAGCGATTTTTTTGTCGGCTTCGGCTCTGTCGGTTTCAAGATTCGCGCCGATGTTTTCGCCTACGTCTACGTCCGCTATGTCGATTGATAGAATTTCGAAAGCCGTACCTGAATCAAGCCCTTTTGCAAGCACGTGTTTGGAGATTGAATCTGGATTTTCGAGCACCATTTTGTGCGAATCCGCGGAACCGATAGATGAAACTATACCTTCGCCGACGCGCGCCAAAATCGTCTCCTCGCCCGCGCCGCCCACGAGGCGGTCTATATTGGCGCGTACCGTTACACGTGTGAGCGCTATGAGCTGGATGCCGTCTTTGGCGACCGCCGATACTTTGGGCGTCTCGATTACCTTTGGGTTGACGCTCATCTGTACCGCTTCGCGGACATCGCGTCCGGCGAGGTCTATCGCGGCGGCGCGCTTGAACGTTAGCGGGATGTTCGCCTTGTCGGCGGCGATTAGCGCCTGCACTACGAGCAAGACGTTTCCGCGGGCGAGATAGTGAGTTTCAAGTTCGTCGGTCGTAACGTTTATCCCTGCCTTAACCGCCATGATCTTGGCCTCAACGATGAGCTTGGACGAGACCTTACGTAGACGCATGAAAGCGATACTCAAAAGATTTACGCGTGCGCCGGAAAATATCGCCTGTATCCAAAGCTGGATGGCCGAGCCTATAAAGTAGAAAATCACCAAAAGACCGATGGCAATAACCACAATGCCAAGGGTTAGGAACGTAGACAGCTCCATGTTTTTACCTCCGTTAAAAAAATGTTGTTTTTATTTATTAAACCAAATTTTCTCTATCTTTAACCAGCCCTATCACTTCGTCCGGGGCCTTGACTTTCATCAACGCCTCGAAAAAGCTTCTGTCGTTCAGATAGCGTGACAGTTTGCCCAAAACTTTCAGATATTCGTTAATCTGCCCCTGCTGGCCTATTATCAGGAAAAACAGGTGGGCAGGCTTGCCGTCGACCGAGTCGAACGGGATGCCCTTACTCTTGCGCCCAACAGCCATCATTATCTCGCCCACACCGGCGATGAGACGGTGCGGGATCGCTATGCCCATGCCTATGCCGGTAGACGAAATTTTCTCACGCGCCAAAACCTCGCTTAGACATAACTCCACATCGCTAATCTTGCCGGCATCGGCCAACAGTTGCACGAGTTCCCTGATCGCGCCCTCCTTATCGGACGCGCCAAGCTCCAGCCGAACGCACCGTTGATCCATTATGTTCGATATTTTTTCCACTACACCGTCTCCCGGCCTGCGCTCGCCTCTGTGCGTATATTTTGTGTCAAATCTCACAACTCAGATACCCCAATAACATAGAACATACAAAATAATCTATGGGACGTGGGTGGAATTGTTATATTTTTATGAATTATTATGAATAGTCGATTCGATGATATTGCGAACGTCAGGGAACAGGTACGTCTGCGCGCCAACATTGCGGAAGTTATCGGCCGCCATGTTAACCTGAAAGCGCACGGTGCGACCATGAAAGGCCTGTGCCCGTTTCACAACGAAAAAACGCCCTCATTTACCGTAAACCCGGCGAAAGGAGTCTTCTACTGCTTCGGTTGCGGCAAGGGCGGCGACGTGTTCAGGTTTGTGCAGGAAATAGAGGGCGTAGACTTTTTGGAAGCCCTCAAGATGTTAGCGGAGGATACCGGGGTCCGGTTTGAAACCAGGCAATACGGTACATACGACAAATATGATCGTTATGACGATAGCGACGACAGGTATGGCGAATATGACGGCCGCGGCGAAACGCCGGCATCACGGCATTCCACATCGCCAAGCCGGCCTGCGAAATCCGCCAAAACCGACCTGTTAGCCATACACGACGAAGCCGCAAATTTCTATTACCGATGCGTGAAACAATATCCGCAAGCCGTCGACTACTTCAAATCGAGAGGTCTGACCGGCAAGACGGTACAAGAATTTCGCCTCGGCTACGCGCCGCCCGGATGGTCGGCGCTTTTTGATTATCTGCAAGGAAAAAAATTCACGCAATCCCAAATTATAGAAAGCGGGCTTGTTGTCGCCAAAGACGGCGGTACGATATACGACCGTTTCAGAGACAGGATAATATTTTCTCTCGCCGACTTGAACGGACGCGTCATCGCGTTTGCCGGACGCGGCTTGAACGCGGATGTCCAGCCAAAATATCTGAACTCGCCGGAAACGCCATTGTACCAAAAAAGCCGCGTACTCTACGGCCTGCACAAATCACGCCAAGGCATCCGCGATTCGGGCTATCTGCTGATAGTTGAGGGCTACACGGACTATCTGACGCTCTACCAGGAGGGAATCGTCAACGCGACAGCGGTTTCCGGCACGGCGTTTACCGCCGATCACGCGCACCTGATAAAACGTTTCGCGTCAAAAATCATACTCGTGTTTGACGGCGACCGCGCGGGCCTCGCGGCGGCGCAGCGGGCGGCGTTCGTCCTTGCGCCGTTCAACTTACAGGCATCGATCCTAACGCTGCCCACCGGCGACGACCCAGACACGTTTGTCAAACGCGAGGGCGCCGACGCGTTTAAGGCGCTCTTGTCGTCGTCTGCAAAACCGGTCGCCGATTTTCTGATTGACAAGCTCATATCCGAGCACGACGATACGTCCCACAGCAAGAGCAAAATCGCGGATGAGCTGGTTCTATATGCGCGGACATTGTCCGATTCGATCGTGCGGGACGATTTTTTGACCAAACTCACACAGCGCCTGCGCGTAGACAGACATCATATCACCGAGAAGTTCAACAAGGCCGGCAATTCCCGTCTGTCAAGCAACGACGCGTCGGCGCACGAACACGTTTTACCCGGCGACGAGAAAGCTTTGGGGAAATTAGAGGAAGACTTTTTACGGATAATTTTGACGCGCCCCGAGTTCATCATTCACGCGCGGCGATATATTTCTCCGGAAACTTTTACGGATGCCACGCCCGCCAATATATATTCTGTCATACTGGAGTGTTACGCCTCAAAAGGGAATTTAGATGAACTGCCGGATGCTATCGGCAGCGATTCGGAAGCCGTACGCTTAGTTTCCATGCTCACCGTCAAACCGATGCGTATGGAAAACATACAGGCCGAGTTAGACCAAAAGATACTGCGCCTGCGCCGTAAGCACCTTAAGAATCGAATGAGTTTGCTTAGGGAGGCGCTCGGCCGCGGCTCCGAGGCGGACAAGGGGCAGCTTTTGGAAGAAATCAAAAAATGCGGCGAATTTCTAAAGGAATTGGAACAGGTCGAATTATGACGACACCCAAAAATAACATACCGACCGCAAACAAGCCATACGCCGACGAAGCCGCGCCGCGGGCACGCAGACCGCGCCGTACCGCGCACCATAGGGCCCACCAGCCGTACGCCGATCCGACATGGGCATACCTGAACAGCGTAGGCAAAGCCATTCTCCTATCAAAAGGACAGGAAACCGAATACGCCATACGCATGGAATTCGCGCAGGAAAAACTTTTTGAAATGGCTTTCCGCTCGCGATGCGCGCTCAATAGCCTCTGCCTTTTGGGACAAGAACTCAAAAACGGCGATATAGAATGCGCCGACGTACTGCAAATAGACGAGAGTTGCGAAATATCACACGAAGAGTTGGAAGAAAAAGCAAATATCTTCCTGCAAACGCTCTCTCTTGTCAAAAAGAAACGCAACGCCATACTCGAAATGGAACGTTCGGACATATCGTTAAACGCGGCAAAAATACAATCGCTCCGAGACGAGATAGTAGTCCTCTGCAAAGGCATGGGAATCAACGGCAAGCAAATCGAAAACATCCTCGAACGATACAAGGAAACACTGATAGCCGCGGATCGCAAGGCGGAAATCGAGACATTTGTCGGCTGGGAAGCAATGCGCAACGAAGCGAAATGCGCGGTAATTGAAGCCAACGTGCGGCTGGTGATTAGCATAGCCAAAAAATACACGATGCGCGGAATGGAAATTATAGACCTGATTCAGGAAGGCAACCGCGGCTTGATAAAGGCTGTCGAAAATTTCGATTATCGCAAAGGGTATAAATTTTCAACCTACGCAATCTGGTGGATACGTCAGGCGATACTGTGCGCCATCAACAACAAATCCAAGGTAATACGCATACCTGCAAACACTCTCGAATTTGTGAACAAAGTTACAAGGCTTTGCCACAAATGGGTCATGGAATACGGCCACGAACCCTCCTGCCAGGAACTGGCCGAAGCGCTTTCATGCTCGACATCAAAGGTACGGCAAGCGTTAGAATACTCCCTGGAACCCGTCTCATTAGACATGGAGTTGAGCGGCGGTACGACGGTAGGCGAATATATAGAAGACTCAAGTGTGGTCGACCCCGCACAAAAAATATCACTATTGCACCTGCGGGAACAGATAAAACACGTGATGAATTCACTCGAACCAAAAGAGAAAGATATTTTGATGATGCGATTCGGATTTGAAGACGGGAGGATAAAAACACTAACGGAAATAGGCGAAACCTTTAACATCAGCCGCGAGCGCGTGCGGCAAATAGAAATAAAAGCATTGAGTAAACTAAAACATCCGAGCCGGTCAAAACAGTTGTCGGCATGGCGCGAAGAACGAACGGAAACGCTGGCTGACGTGCCATATGAAGATTAGTTCAAAACTTTGCTAAATCCACAGGGCGGCATCGGCCAATTTATGCTTTTTTTATCAATCTATGGTAATTCCACTTTTTAACTCAAATTTTCCATTAAGACGTTTTTTAAAACCCTTTTTTTAACCCGAATTGTCCATTAGGCAGATGTTTTAGTAAAAATATGCCAAAAGCCCGTCATCGCGAGCGAAGCGTGGCGATCTATTGGATCGGAACATCAAAATCAAAATAAAAGTCAAAATCTTTAAAAAGCTTTTTAAAATCTTTTTTGGGGACGGGGCTCATAAGTTCCCTCTTTCAATCAAACGGCAGGATGTACACTGTACATCCTCACTCACTTCGCGCGTAGTTTATCATCCGTAACGCCCCGATACGATAGCCCCCCTACGGTCCCCCATAAGCGGCGACCGCTTACGGGGGACATGTGGGCATACTATCGGGGTAAAATGTTAAAATCAAAAATAAAACCACCCCATCGACTTGTTTTGACTTTAGCATTACACCCGCCCGTATGGTTTTA
>JAITUP010000246.1 GCA_031286265.1 Chitinispirillales bacterium
GTTTTAGGATACGGGTTTTAGCGTAAGTCGGTTTTAAAATGGGGGCGTTACGGGGGCGGAGCCCCTGTCACCAAAAGGTTTAAAAGATTTTGACTTTAATGTTTTGAAGTTGATTTTAAGGTTGAGATCAATTACCGCCGGGTTAATAATATGTTTGCAAATCTAAACCAAAGGGATACACAATGACAAGATCGTCCGGTATTTTTCTTCATCCGACATCGCTTCCGTCGCCTTATGGGATAGGCGACCTTGGCAAGTTCGCGTTCCAGTGGGTTGACCTGTTGGCGGCGAATCAGCAAACGTTTTGGCAATTCTGTCCGCTTGGCCCTACCGGCTACGGCGATTCGCCCTATCAAACGCTGTGTTCGTTTGCCGGGAACACGCTGTTAATATCGCCTGATGAATTGGTCAAGAGCAAGTTACTGTCCAAAGACGACATCGCGGCGTATCCGAAGCTTGCTGAGGACCGTGTGGATTTTGGGGCGGTTATTGGCGAGAAGGAAAAATTGTTCCGCAAGGCTTATAAAAACTTTGTCGATACAAAAGAATATACTAAATTTTGTGCGAAAGAAGGCTGGTGGCTCAACGAGTATGCGCTTTTCCGTGTTATAAAAACTTATCATGAAGAACGCCCTTGGTGGGAATGGAAGCCGGAATACAAACTGCGCAAAGCCGACGCGCTTAAATCTATTGCTGAAAAATATACTGATGGAATACGCTATCAAAAATTTCTGCAATTTTTATTTTTTACGCAGTGGAGCAAGCTACGCGATTACGCGGCTGAGAAAAAAGTTTTGCTCATTGGCGATATTCCTTTTTACACCGCGTATGACAGTTCCGATACATGGGCCGAGCCGTCGCAATTTTTGTTTGACAAAGACGCGAAGCCTATAGATGTAGCCGGTGTGCCGCCCGACTATTTTAGCGAAACGGGGCAGCTTTGGGGAAATCCGCTATATTGCTGGGACACTATGAAAAAGGACGGGTATTCGTGGTGGAAGCGGCGTATAGAAAAGATTTTGGAGTTGGTTGATTATATCCGCATCGACCACTTCCGCGCGTTTGATACCTTTTGGGCGGTCCCGCACGGGAGCTCTACGGCAGCGACGGGGGAATGGAGGAATGGGCCGGGGATTCACTTCTTCGATACCATCAAAAAATCGCTTGGTGAGCTGCCGTTCATCGCGGAAGATCTTGGTGATATTACGCCGGGGGTGATAAAATTGCGTGAAGATATCAACGCGCCCGGAATGAAAATCTTGCAATTCGCTTTTGGTTCGGGGCCCGAAAATCCGTACCTTCCATATAATGTAGCTCAAGACAGCGTTACGTATACGGGTACGCATGATAACGATACGTCGCTTGGATGGTTTACGATGCTCTCCGAGGCCGATAAAAAGGAAGTGTGCAATTATCTCAACTGCACCGCTAAAAACTTTGTCGATTCATTTATGAGATGCGCGCTCGCGTCAACATCGTGGCTGTGTTTGATACCTATGCAAGACGTGTTGGGGTTAGGAGCGGAGCATAGAATGAATACGCCGGGGACGATGTGGGGCAACTGGCAGTGGAGAATGCGTGAAAGCATGCCGATTAAAGCGAAGATGAAAAAGTTCGCGGAACTGTCGGTGATTTATGGGCGGGCGAGGGAAAAACCGGTGTCGAAGCAGTGACGGTACCGTTTCTTATGCTTTCGCAAAAAAGTGCTTGCGAAAGCATAATGTTGCGGACTACGCGCTCTTTTTGTCCGGTTCCTCTTTCATTTCGTAGACCGCGGGTCCTTTGTTCATTATCGTTTCGCGGGTTACTGTTACCTTTTCTATGTCTTCTCTCGACGGCAGGTCGAACATCACCGGCAGGAGGCATGTCTCGAGGACGTTTCTGAGGCCTCTGGCGCCGGTTTTTTTCCTTGTGGCTATGTCTACCGTTTCTTTCAGTGCGTCGTGTTGGAAAATTAGCTGTACGTTTTCCATCGCGAAGAGTTTTTGATATTGTTTTGTCAGCGCGTTTTTGGGTTCGGTCAGTATGCGCAGCAGCGTATCTTCGTCGAGTTGATCGAGTCCCATGACTATGGGCAGGCGGCCTACTATTTCCGGTATTAGCCCGTAGCTGATGAGGTCGTCCGGCTCGACTTTGCGCAGGATTTCGCCGATTTTGAATTGGCTTTTGCGTTTTATTTCGGCGTTGAAGCCCATGCGGCTTTCACCTATTCTTAATTCTATGATTTTATCCAAGCCTTCAAACGCGCCGCCGCAGATGAAGAGGATATCTCTTGTGTTTATCTGCACTAAATTTTGTTCAGGGTGCTTGCGCCCGCCTTTGGGGGGGACGCCGGCTACGGTTCCTTCGAGTATTTTCAGCATGGCCTGCTGGACGCCTTCGCCGGAGACATCTCTTGTTATTGACGGGTTGGCTGATTTTCTGGAGATCTTGTCGAATTCGTCTATGTATATGATTCCGTGTTCCGCTTTGGCCGCATCGTAGTTTGCGGCTTGCAGCAGGCGTACCAGCATGTTTTCTACATCGTCGCCCACGTATCCGGCTTCGGTGAAGATTGTGGCGTCTACTATTGAAAACGGTACGTTCAGGATTTTCGCTATGGTTTGCGCGATGAGTGTTTTGCCGGTACCGGTGGGGCCGATCATCAGCACGTTGGATTTTTCTATTTCCACGTCGTCGTCGCCAAGCGTTCTTGAGTACAAGCGTTTATAGTGGTTGTAGGCGGCTACGCAGATACCCATTTTCACATCGTCTTGTCCTATAACGTAGCGGTCGATGTGTTCTTTCATTTCGCGCGGCGTGGGTAACGTACTGAATTCGACCGCGGCGGCATTGTTTCTGTCGACCTTCTCCCGGCCGATGATGTCGTGGCACTGTTCCACGCAGTCGAAGCAAATAAACGCCCCGAGCCCCGGGATCACTCTGTTTTCATGATCCGGCTCTCTGCCGCAAAACGAACATTTCATGCCCGGTGGAAGCCTGGGCGGTTTTGGCGAGTTATCCAAATCCTATCCCCTTGCCGTAAAGATTTCATCAACAAGCCCATAGGCTTTCGCTTCTTCCGCCGTCATATAGAAATTCCGGTCGGTGTCCTTTGCGATGACCTCGGGATCCTGGCCTGTGTGCTTGCACAGTATATCGTTCAGCGTCTTTTTAACGCGGATAATCTCTTTTGCGTGTATCGCCACATCGGCCGCTTGCCCGCCCGCGCCGCCGAGAGGCTGGTGGAGCATGATACGCGAGTGCGGCAGCGCGTATCGTTTCCCTTTGGTCCCCGCCGCAAGCAATATTGCACCCATGCTCGACGCTTGGCCGATGCAGATGGTGGAGACATCCGGTTTTATATATTGAATAGTATCATAAATCGCGAGCCCCGAACTGACTATCCCGCCCGGTGAGTTGATGTATAGTGTGATGTCTTTCTCGGCATCTTCATATTCAAGAAAAATTAGTTGCGCCATGACAAGGTCGGCCGTGACATCGCTGATATCGGAGCCGAGGAATATAATCCGCTCTTTGAGGAGGCGGGAATAAATATCATACGACCGCTCGCCGCGGCCGGTTTGTTCGATTACCATTGGGACTAATGCCATTTTTGTATTGCCTTTCTATATTGAATAACCAAAAAATCCGTATTTTAATTTTCACCAATCAAATAATCCAACGTCTTACGCTCCCTGATTTCCAGACGAATGCGGTTCGTTGTTCCGTTTTTTCTGAAGATTTGCTTTAATTCGTCAAAATCATGGCCGTAGCGCTGCGCCATCAGTTCTATTTCCTTGTCAACCTCTTCCTGTGACGCCTTAATTTTTTCCTTGTCGGCTATGTAGTCGATGATGCGGATACGCTTGAGCGCGCTGAGCGCCGCGCCTTTGTAGAGTTCCGCAAATTGGGCGCGCTGATCGTCTGGGATGGGGCGACCTTGCATTTGGTCTTCTATCATCATATCGGTAAACGTCTCAATTTTTGACGGCGGCACCTCGAACGGATTGGCGGTTACAAGCACTTCCACCGCTTCGCCGTGCGCTTCCTTTTTGGCACGCGATTCTTCCTCGGCCTCCATGCTTTTGCGCAGTTCCACCTTCAGAGCGTCTACAGTCTCAAAGTCGCCGATTTTTTTCAAAAACTCCGCATTAACTTCGGGCAGATGCTTTTCCTGCACTTTTTGTACGGCTACGGTAAACACGCCCGTTTTTCCGGCAGCGTTTTGATCGGAGTAATCTTTCGGGAATTTCACGCTGATCTCAACCTCGGACCCGGCGGACACACCGGTCAGGCCTTTGTCGAACTCCTTGAACACGCCCTCACCACCGAGTTCGATAGGATAGTGGGGATTATGGTCTTTCAGGTCTTCACGCTCTTCGCCGTCGATCACGACCTTACGGTATTCGACCCGCAGACTGTCACCTTTTTTTGACGGCCGTTCAACATCTTTATATTCCGCGAATCGCTCGAGGAGGCGCGAAAAATGCTCATCGACATCGGTATCCTTGATTTTTTTGGGATTGGCCTTAATTTTCAACTTATCGTATCCCGTTATTTCGACGGGCGGATCAATCTCGGTCTCAATGGTGAAGCGCAACGGCTCGCCGGGTTCGCCCTCTTTCATATCGGTGACGGTAGCGCCGCAGACCGGCTCGATTTTGTGCTCTTCGCAGGCGGCCTTGTAGCAGTCTTTTATCAGCTCCTCAACCACGTCTGCCCTAGCCGCGTCTCCGAAACGCTGCTTTACAACGGCGATGGGTATCTTCCCCTGCCTGAACCCGGGCAGCCGGACGCTCTTCTTATATTCATTCAATTTGGCGCTGACACCCGTGTCTACTTTTTCGGCGGGCACCTCAAATTCTATCACACGTTTCCACGTTTCCGGCGATGTAACAGTTGTCTTCACGTTAACGAAATCCTCCTTATTCCACGCTATAAGAAATTACGAGGAGGGGGAATCGAACCCCCACAGGTCACCCTACTAGATCCTAAGTCTAGCGCGTCTGCCAGTTCCGCCATCCTCGCGTACAACCACATAATATACATTAAGGGGCGCATAAAAAAATAAAAAAGTTTTTCATTTTTTTTAAAATAGGCTCTACAATGGATATAGCAGGAAGGATGATATCAAGAAACAATAAAAAAGTTGATTCCTACTACCCCCATAATCTATCTTAACCTAGTATATGAGCGCGAAAAACAAAGACATCCCCATCAACCCCGACACAAACCGCGAGTACAAGGACTCCGTGTTTGGCATGCTCTTCAGCCAGCCCGGCGTCCCTGTGGAACTCTATAACGGCATCACCGGTTCAAATTACAGCCCGGACACAGAAGTAAAGCTAATAAAACTCGACAATGTCCTTAGCGCAGATCGAGTTAACGACTTGTCCTTCGAGTTAGACGGCAGGCTCATAGTGTTTATTGAGCACCAATCGACTATAAACGAGAATATGCCGCTTAGGATGCTGTTTTTTATAGCCGCCATCTATAATTGGTACATCAAGGAGCGCGACGAATACCGCCGAAAAAGAATCCCAATCCCGCGCCCGGAGTT
>JAITUP010000273.1 GCA_031286265.1 Chitinispirillales bacterium
ACCAAAACCATGAACACTACTTGTGGGTACAACGCGAAACTTCATCCTACTTACTGCAGAAACGGGAAAAACAGGCATCCCGCCTCTTTACAACGAGAATTAATACAAAAAACAAATGCAGCCGACACCTCTACTCTATAATTTAATAAAAAATCATTCAAAAGTCAATAGTTATTTTTATTTTTTTTACTATCATCCCATAGCCCGTTCTTTTTGGTCTCCAATCGTCTTTAACCCAAATTTTCCATTAGGATTAGGATGCTTTTTAAAAACTATGCTTAGAATGAACATCGCCCTTCCCATTCATACGACCCTTTGTTGTCCCAAACATTACGGAGCGGTATCAGGAGGTGAGGCGACACATTTTAAAAAAAAGGTTTTAAAATAAGGGTTTTAAAAAAAACGGTAAAATCTTATGAGACGGCAGTGAAGCCAAAAATAAAAAAGCGAGGGTGGTTTTTATTGCCGCCCTCGCCTATATATAAAACCCCCCGCTATACTTTAAAGCTCACACATCCACAGCCCGTGTAGATTGCAGTAGGCGAAAACCATGGTGACTTCTTCTTCTTTTTTGAGTAGAAAATCCACTTTCGGTTCGGCGCCGGCGCCTAAGATTTTTCTATGCCCGCCATCTTTGGTTATGACGTACACAAAAGATATATAGTGTTTGTCTTCCATGGGATGCGCAACACTTCCGATACTAACGGTGATGCCGTCTTCGGTTCTTGTTGCGACCGGCACGTGTTTTTCATTGCTTGCGTCCACCGTATTCGGTGTGAGCACATCCATTTCCTGACCGCAACAACTGAGAGGTCCGCCATTATCAATTACCATGGCAACCATATTACCGCATAGTTCGCATGTGTAAAACATTTTAATACTCCTTTCGGGTTTGTTGTGAATACCTTACTTATGACTTCATTACGTTCAGGAACTCCTGATTATTTTCCGTGGTATTCATTTTTTCGATCAAAAACTCCATCGCCTCAAGCGGCGTCATTGAAGCCATAAACTTACGGAGTATCCACATACGATTGAGTTCTTCTTCACTAAGCAGCATTTCTTCTTTCCTCGTGCCGCTCTTGAATGGGTCGATTGCCGGGTAAAGACGTCTTTCCGCAATTTTTCTATCGAGTACGAGTTCCATGTTGCCAGTGCCCTTGAACTCCTCGAAAATAACCTCGTCCATGCGGCTGCCGGTTTCGATGAGGGCGGTGGCGATGATAGTTAGCGAGCCGCCGTTGTCGATATTGCGGGCCGCGCCGAAGAAACGCTTGGGTTTGTAGAGGGCCTGAGAATCCACACCGCCGGATAGCACCCTGCCGGAGTGCGGCGCCACGGTATTGTGGGCGCGAGCGAGGCGGGTGATGCTGTCTAACAGTATGACTACGTCTCTGTTGTGCTCAACGAGGCGTTTTGCCCTTTCGATTGCCATTTCGGCGACGATAACGTGCCTGTCTGCCGGCTCGTCGAACGTTGAGCTGATGACTTCCGCCTTGACTGAGCGCTTCATGTCTGTAACTTCTTCGGGGCGTTCGTCTATCAACAACACGATCAGGTACGTCTCCGGGTGATTTGCCAAAATAGCGTTGGCTACGTTTTTGAGCAACACTGTTTTACCTGTCCGCGGCGGGGCTACGATTAACCCGCGCTGGCCTTTGCCGATGGGCGACATTAGATTGATCAGGCGTGTCGCCGCCTCTTTCTTGTTATATTCAAGGTTGAACTTCGTTTCCGGGAAGAGTGGCGTGAGATCGTCGAAATTGATTTTCCGCTTGCATTCTTCGGGGTCTTCGTAGTTGATCATCTCCACTCGCAGAAGCGCGAAGTAGCGTTCGGAATCTTTTGGCGGCCGCACCTGGCCCGAAACCGCGTCGCCGGTTTTGAGGTAAAACCTCTTGATCTGCGACGGCGAGACATATATATCGTCGGGCCCGCTTAGGTAGCTGTTTGACGGAGATCTTAGGAATCCGTACCCATCCGGCATAATCTCGAGTATGCCTTCGGCGAATAAAACCCCGTTTTGGGTTGCCTGAGACTGCAAGATTTTGAAAATCAGCTCTTGACGGCGCAGATTACGGCAATCGCTCACACTCTGGCTTTCCGCAAGTTCATACAATTCCGTCATAGTCATGGACTTTAGGTCTACTATGCTCATTAATGCTCCCTCAAAATAAAGGTTACTGTTAAAAAAAGGGATAAAGCTTCAATATCAATTATAAAAGAAGGCCGAACCGCCTGAAATTGGATACGTAAACTCCTATATTTAGAAAAGAGACCACGCGAAAAAAAGGCATATATGATGGCTCAAAACCGGTTCCAACTATATTTAAGATAATACATTGTTTTTTCCGTGTCAAGTGTTTTTTTTAAAAAATATTTTTTTTTTAACCGGGCCCTCATCAATCCGCATGAGATTCCGCTCAAAAAGCATCTTTCCGCGCCGAAACAATCACAAATGCCTGCATTCCTTCACCTCGCCCAAAGGCCGTCAACCCCTCCCCCGTCGTTGCCGTCAATCCTACGCTGTTTTCCGGGATTGATAGTAATTCGGCAATGGAACATTTTATTGCGGGGATGAAAGCAGACAGATGCGGCCTTTTGGCCTCGACCGATATCGACACATGGGTCAATTTCCATTTGTCGGCCAAAAGCGTCTCAAGCGCTTTTTCCAAATAGACGCGGCTATCGGTTATCCCTCGATTGAGGCAAAGGTCATCACTGATTTTGCCGAGGACGTTGACACCTGAAACGCCGGACACCGCGTTTGTGATGGCATGCAATATGACATCGGCATCACTATTGCCGGCGAGACCGGGGGCGCCGGGGATAGCGACGCCGCCAAGGACAAGCGGCTTTTGCGAATCATCAGGCTCAAATCGATGGGAGTCCTGGCCGATTGCGGAAATTGATATTGTGTTCGTTATGGACATACAAATAATGTAAAAGGAACTCCGCTTGGCACCATTTTTCTTGAACTCGTACAGCTATTGGTGGTTGTCCACTTGAACAGTTTGAAAGTCCGCCTACAGGGACGGCATGCACGCGCTGCCCAAAGATGGATTCCCGTTTTTAAAGTGTTAGTCAAGAAACTTGGTCTTTCCAAGCGGAGTCTTTGTTTCTCGTCTATATATTATAGTATAACCTTTTTTTGGGAAAATGCCATTTTTTTTTGGTTTCGCGCACGTTTTTTTTTATTTTCTCGTATATGATTGAAAAATAGGCCACTATTATTATTCATCCACACTGAAGGAATATCTATCATGGGTTTTTTTACCGTAGAAGGCGGCAACAAACTTTCGGGGACGATCTCCGTTACCGGAAACAAGAATGAGGCGCTGCCGGTAATTGCGGCGGCGCTTTTGACCGATAAGCCTGTCACACTGACGAATGTGCCCGACATTGGCGACGTGCGGAGCATGCTTGCCATTGCGGAGCGGCTTGGGGTGGAAATCAACAGCGCCGGCGCCAGCAAGTGTAAAATGATCGCATCGGCGATCAATTCCTCGGAATTGCCGGTCGATTTGTCGAACAAAATCCGCGCGTCGGTTCTATTTGCGTCGTCTCTGCTTGTGAGGACGGGGCGCGCGGTCATCACACAGCCCGGCGGCGACGATATAGGGCGCAGACGGTTAGACACGCACTTTTTGGCGTTCAAAGCGTTAGGGGCGACGCTCGACATCGAACGGAAAATCAGCAGTTCCGACATCACACGCGAGACGGCGTTCATCCTCACGGCTCCGGAGGGAGGGCTCAAAGGGGCAGACATTTATTTGGACGAGGCCTCCGTGACCGCCACCGAAAACGCGCTCATCGCCGCGGCGGGGGCGCGGGGAAAAACAGTCATATATAACGCCGCGTCCGAACCGCACGTACAGGGGCTGTGCAAATTTTTGCAGTCGATGGGCGTGACCATAAAGGGAGTGGGCTCAAACATGCTCACGGTGCAAGGCCGGCAGGACTTCGGTACGGCGACGCACGAGATCGGCGGCGATTACATTGAAGCCGGCTCATTCATCGGACTCGCCGCGGTAACGGGGTCCGATTTGACCATCAGCGGAGTCGACCCGGAAATCATGCGAATGATATTGTTCCAGTTCGAGAGAATCGGGATCATTGTCGACATGAATTTAGAAAAAAAGTTGCTGCACGTCCAAAGCAATCAGCCGCTAAAAATACGCAAGGATTTGGGCGGCGCGATACCCCGTATCGAAGACAGTCCCTGGCCCGGCTTCCCCACCGATCTAATGTCGATCCTGTTAGTATGCGCCACGCAGTCGGAAGGAACATGCCTGATCCATGAAAAAATGTTCGAATCACGGCTGTTTTTTGTTGACAAACTGATAGGCATGGGCGCGTCGATTATACTGTGCGATCCACACCGCGCGGTCATAGTGGGTAAATCGCAGCTATACGGAGCGTCAATATCCAGCCCAGACATCAGAGCCGGGATGGCGCTTTTGATAGCCGCCCTCGCCGCTCAAGGCAAAAGCGTCATCAACGGCATTCAGCAAATAGACAGAGGGTATCAGCAGATAGACGCAAGGTTGAACGCTTTGGGGGCAAAGATCGAAAGAAACGCGTGGAGACGGTCGGACGACACGAGCAAAGAATAGTGATGACGATACGTGAGTTATTGCATAACCTGCGCGAGCGCCTGATACCGTCTATGAGCGATCTCGCGCAAAGCGAAGCCGAAGCGATCATCGAACAGACGCTAAACATCACCAAGGCGCTATTATACATAAACGCACCGAAAATTGTCGATAAAACAGATTTGAAACGCATTGAACAGATAATGGAACGGCGGTTACGAGGCGAGCCTTTGCAGTATATTTTTGGAAAAGCGTTTTTTTATGACCGGGAATTTTTTATCGATGAAAACGTGCTGATACCGAGGCCCGATACGGAAACACTTGTCGAAGCCGTCATCAATACCGAAAAAGATGACATAGCGCGGTTTATTGATATCGGCACCGGTAGTGGAATACTGGCGGCCGTGCTGACAGCGCACAGACCGGGATGGACGGCAGTCGCAATCGATGTATCGTATAAGGCGCTGAAAACGGCGGCGCGCAACTGCTCGAACGGCAACATTCATATACTGTGCTGCGATATGTTCGGCGCGATAAAGCCTGAAAAGCAATTCGATTTCATCGTCGGCAATCCGCCATACATATCGTCGGCCCAGATGGCCGGTCTCGACAAAAGCGTCGTCAACTACGAACCGCATACCGCGCTCCGGGGAGGCGATGACGGGCTTGATTATTACAGAACAATTTCAAGCCAAGCCAAAATGTATCTTAAAGACAGCGGGCGCCTCTACCTCGAAATCGGTTATGATCAGGGAGTAAGTGTGCCGAAAATATTTACCGACGACGATTGGAAAGATATCGCAATCATAAAGGACCTGGGCGATAGGAATAGGGTTGTACTGATAAAATTTTGATATTAACCCGGCGGTAATTAACCTCAATTATCTATTGAGGTTGGCTTTGTTTTTTGGTGACGGAGTAATATCAGTAATTTTTTTTGATTTTTTTGGTGACGGGGCTCTGCCCCGTAACGCCCCGATACGATAGCCCCCCCTGCGGTCCCCCATAAGCGGCGACCGCTTACGGGGGACACGTGGGCATACTATCGGGGTAAAAATGTTAAAATCAAAATCAAAACCACCCCATCGACTTGTTTTGACTTTAACATTACACCCGCCCGTATGGTTTTAAGGGTAAGGGTTTTAGCGTAGTCGGTTTTAGAATGGGGGCGTTACGGGAGATAGGCTATGCTCGAAGTGAGTGAGGGTGTACAGTGTACATCCTGCCCTCTGATTGAAAGAGTAAACTTATGAGCCCCTGTCCCCAAAAAAAGATTTTGATTTTAAAGGTTTTGATTTTAACGTCGAGGTTAATTACCGTCGGGTTAATAATATGTGGACAGGTTAGGAGCTTGTAACGGTG
>JAITUP010000275.1 GCA_031286265.1 Chitinispirillales bacterium
GGCGACCGCTTACGGGGGACATGTGGGCATACTATCGGGGTAAAAATGCTAAAATCAAAAACAAAACCACCCTATCGACTTGTTTTGACTTTAGCATTACACCCGACCGTAGGGTTTTAAGGGTAAGGGTTTTAGCGTAGTCGGTTTTAGAGTGGGGGCGTTACGGGGGCGGAGCCCCTGTCACCAAAAAAAGATTTTGATTTAAAAGGTTTTGATTTTAATGTTGAGGTCAATTACCGCCGGGTTAATATTCTAAAGTGGAACTACAGTAATTTCTTTTTTTACTTGCATTTCTTTGCAGCGTGCAGTATATTACTACTATGAGAGGCGTGTTCTTAGAAAGAGGGGTAAGTCATGAAAAAAGAGAAAAAAGTATTAACTTACGAGCAATTGATTTCATTATTTCAAGAGGCGGCTGAGTTCAGAAAAGAGACTGACAGACGCCTGGCTGAGCAATCGGCGGAATACTGGAGAGAGGCCGCAGAACTCAAGAAAGAGGCTGCAAAGCAATCGGAAGAGTTCAAGAAAGAGGCTGCAAAGCAATCAGCGGAGTACAGGAGAGAGGCTATGGAGTTCAAGAAAGAGGCTGCAAGGCAATCGGCGGAGTACAGGAAAGAGGCTGCGGAGTTCAAGCGAGAAGCCGCAGAACTCAAAAAAGAGGCTGCAGAGCGAGATAAGAAAGCGGATGAACGCTTGAAAAAACTTGAAGAGACGCTTGGCGGAATAGGCAACAGCAACGGATATTACGCCGAAGAGTTTTTCCAAAATTCGTTTTCGGAGAGTCTCGAGTTTGCAGGGATTAAGTTCGACCACATTATGAAAAATGCTGGATTTAAAGGAAAAGAAAACTGTGAATTTGATATTGTTCTGGTAAACGGCAACACCATCGCTATAATTGAAGCAAAATACCGTGTTAGCTCTAAGTTTGTGAAAGAACTTGTCACGAAAAAACTGGAACAGTTCAGGCGGCTCTTTCCCGTGTACCAAAATCATGTCGTCTATTTGGGCATTGCCGGGATGTCTTTCGACAAATCCGTTATCGAAAACGCCAAAAAGCATGGAGTTGCGGTAATTCGGCAAGAGGGAAAACACGTTGTAGTTGATAGTTTACCTACGAAAGTTTATTAGGCTACTTAGTGCCCGCCGCCGTTTCCGGCAATAGTCGGCGCGAGTATGAATTATTTTCCAATCGCAAAAAAAATGTATCTCACCACCGCGCATAATGTATATTGTGCTGGTGGTTTTGGCCGTGAATTTGCGGGTTTTGGCTCCCTTGTCTGGTACCTGTATCGGCGAAATCATGGCATAACGAACGTTTTATGGGGTAATTTATGGATATAACGATGATGATCGCTATCGCGGTTGTGGCGGCGCTCATCCTTGTCGCGCTCAAGATGGCCCTCAGCAGGAAAGAGGTTAGCGAAACCGAGGAGGTACGCGGACCTATGATACACATGAGCGGGATATATTCCATAGTTCGGGAAAGCCCACGGAAAGGGTTGGCCGCCCTGCGCCCGGACGAGACGGCCATCCGTAGATTTTTGGATGGCATAAACGAAGATATTAACGGCGCCCCGATTCGATATTCCGAGCGTGAGGCGCTTGTAAAATACTGGAAAGCGCAAGTGGAGCTCAACTTGCAGGAGATAGAAAAAGGGGATGAGAGCGGCGCGGCGTTTTATTACTACGGTTATTCGTGGCCGTGCCCCGTTTGCAATGAGTTCGTGGCCAAGGGGAACTTTGTAACGCGGGAAGAAATTTACAATTACCCGCACATAATTCCGCCTTTCCACTTGGGGTGCCCTTTTATGCTAAACGCGCATCACGGCGCAGACATCCGGTTGAAAGGCGGAACGAGCGAGTCCGACATGGCCCCGTTTTTCGACGGTGAAAAACCGCCGCCGATTCCCGACTGGATCAACGTTGTTTCACTACCCGCAGGGGCAGGAAAATGAAAAATTGTCAAAAAAAATATCGAACTGGAGGCGTTAAGGCCGCCATCGCCGCAGGCTTGTGTCTGTTATTGTTTAGTGAAGCCGGCGCCGTCGGGCAAGCGGCCGTCGTAACGCTCGGGTTCCCGGTCGGGGCGCGCGCCACCGCTATGGGCGAGGCATTTACGGGGCTCGCCAACGACGCGAGCGCAATATTCTACAATCCGGCCGGTCTCGGTCAGTCGCCGCTCACGCTCTCGTGGAAAACGCATATACCCGACAGCGCGTTTACGGCGGTAGCTGCCCACTCGTCAACGGCGTTCGGCGCGCGCAACTACGTTTGGGCGGGAAGCGGAAGCGGACTCGCGCGGTTCAACGGGAAAATTTGGGAAAGAAACGAAATTTACCTGCCGGGGGACGACGAACCGTTACGTTCGATAGCGCAGAGATATTTTGAAACCGACGATAGAGACATCATCAACGACGCAATATGGGAGATACGCAAGACGAACAGATTGGGAATGAGGCGTTACGAACGGCTTATCGCCCTGCTTGAACAGCACATTGAGGCCTTTTCAAGCGTAACTCCCGCATTTAGCCCGGAATCATACGCGAAAATGCTCATGTTTCTGCCGCCAAACGAAGTCGCGAGCAGCCACATTGGATCACAAATCCTACCGCAGACAATAGACGCGGAGATTAGAAGCCAAATAGCCGACGAGATCGTTTTTGCGTTAGCGTCTGAAGACAGAGGAGTACACAGCATCACCGAACTCTCCATCCCGTTTACGATAGCGGTGCGCGACACCGTGACCGCGCTCGCTCTCGACCCGTCGGAGCGGCTCTGGGTCGGCACGGTCTCCGGCCTGTGGCGCTATCACAACAACAGGTGGCAGCGATTCACAACGGAAAACGGTTTGCCGTCGAACAGGATTACCGCCATCAGCACGGCGCCAAACGGTAATGTCGCCGTTGCGACCGAGACCGGCCTTGCGGTAATGAGAAATCTCGAATGGAGTTATTTCTCAAGCGAAAACGGCCTGCCCGACTCCTATATCACGTCTGTGGCGTTCACCGGCAACGAACGGCTGTATGTTGGCACATATCAGGGACTCGCTACGATTTCCGGCCCAAACAACGAAATCGCCATATTTGATACGACATCCGGTCTCCTCTCGCTCGGTGTCTCCGCGCTCTTCGCCGATTCCAAAAACAGATTATGGATAGGCGGCGAAAACGGCATAACGATTTACTCGGGTATGAGCTGGCGGCGTTACAGATTTCCCGGTTCATTCGTCTATTCTTTCGCGGAACAGGCAAACGGTACTATATGGATAGGCACAAACAGGGGCGTAATCACCCACAGAAGCGGCAAAGACGACGAGCCCGAATGGAAAACTTACCACTCTAAAAACGCGCTCAGAAACGATGAAGTGCGCGCCCTCGCCGCATGCGGCAAAGACATGTGGATTGCCACCGATGCCGCGATGCATCAATACGCCCATGCCGGTCCGCAGGTGATGCTGTTCTACGAGCAACTGTTGCCCGCGTTCAAGATGACCGAGCTTTGGCACGGTTTTCCGGCGGTGGTCATCCCGACCGAAGACTGGGGAACGTTCGGCTTCTCGCTAAATTTCATCAACATGGGAGACCACGAACAGTGGGACGAACTTGAAGCCTATTTGGGAGAATCGAGGGCATGGGAAGGAGTGTTCGGAATATCTTATGGGTTCCCTGTGAGAGAAGACCTGTCTCTCGGTATCAATGCCAAATACGTCTACAGCGTGCTTGATCAGGCTTCGGGCGGCGTTGGGCAGACGTTTGCGATTGACGCGGGCATTCTCAAGAGGAATTTTCTGACAAACAATTTAGACATCGGATTCATGATTCAAAATATGGGGCCGAAAATTTACTATATGACGCCGGAAGAAGCCGACCCTATCCCGTTTGCACTGCGGCTCGGACTTGCCTACAGACCGGTCCAAACACCTTTTCATGAACTCACGCTCGTGTTCGACGCTTATAGAGAAATCGTCAAAAATTATTTTGATAAAGGCCCCGATCCATTTTGGGTAGCGCTCTGGACAGGTATGCTAAATAACAAGGACACCTCCCCTGCCGAAGAGTTTCAAGCGATAAATCTTTCTACGGGTCTCGAATACATGTACGCCGATTTCATGGCGTTGCGTTCCGGTTTTCTGTTTGATTATTTGGGAGAACGGTTTGAGCTTTCGGTAGGCCTAGGAATTAAATACGCCAACATGAATTTCGATTTCTCCTACATCCATGCCCCCCCCGGGTTCATGGGCAACCTGCTGAGGAGAATGGACCCGGAAAAAGACGGGGCAAGCGGAGCGAGAGACGGACAATGGAGGCTTTCGTTCCTAATCAACCTGTAGCGTAAAAGAATGTTTTGAAAATGAAAAAAAAAACTTTGTGCATACTCGGGTTATTGATAGCGTCGACCGTCTCTTACATTGACGCGCAGGCAAGGCCGTCGTCACGCGCCATGCTCCTTAGATCCGCGTCAACCCAAAACATCGTGGAAACAGCGCGCGACCACCGTTGGGCCATCAACTTTACAAAACAGGAAAAGGATACAATTCACATAATAGCGGTGCGCGTACAGTTTCAACCGGGTAGCTCTGAACTTACAACTGGAAACGGGCTCTTCGGAATACAGGGCGACCCGGACGAACGAAGACGCTACGCGCAAGGCGAATACAGATTCGACAATTTACCTCACGATTCACTCTATTTCGTCTATCAGCTCACGGCTCTAAAAAACTATTATAACAAAGTTTCGCGCGGGAATCTCACGCTCGAGTTCACCGTCTATCCGAGCGGCAGCGGTGAAACCGGATATTCGGTTCCGCACCAGATGACGCACTATTCGCCCGGCTGGAGACGGAGAGAAGAATCGGTAGACGCCTACTGGGACAGGAAAACTCACGGGTTGATGATGTTTGTGCGGGACGCGTTGCAAACCGCCAGCAGAGGAGCCGACGGCATAGGGACCGATTCTCCTTTCAGAAATCTATACAGAGATGATAACGGAATACTGAGAGACGCGCAAAACGGGCACAAAAAAGCCGCCATCCTGATATTCCATGCCGGCGCGTCATATCTCACCGACGGCGGGATGACCGGCAGCCCCAACTCGCCATCCGACATGATTGACGCGTTCATCAATCAGGAGTTTTTCAAATACTTCCAAAACGCGCTCGAACTTGACACAACGGGAATCAGAGTCACAGGCCATGAAGGGCGGCAAGTCACGATAACCGAAACGATGATGAGCTCCGAAACATCCAATCAGGACGGTCTGAACTGGGGTATACAGGGCATATTGGTGAATCAAATGGCCCGCCAGCTCGGCATCCCCGATTTGTTTTCGACTTCAAGCGGGATATCGGCCATCGGGGCGTTTTGTATAATGGACTTCGCGGGATATTCGGCGGGACAGGGATTTATCCCTCCCTACCCCAGCGCGTGGGTGCGGGCGTTCATGGGATGGGACACACCGCACGTTGTCGGCGCCGGAAATTCCTACCGTGTCAAAGCGCTCACATCCGTTTTGAATCGCGAAAATTCGCAAACTCTCGACGATGATACGACGATTGTGTTAATCCCGATTAATAGTAACGAATTCTATCTTATAGAAAACAGGCAGAGGAATCTTTCCAGCGACCCTTCTCGTTTTAATTATGACGCGGGAGGAAACACGATCAAATCCTATCCGCTTAACGTAAACATTGAAAACAACGTTACGCGGCTATCAAGCACATCGGGCGTGATACTCGAAACGGAAAATAACGATATAAGCCTCCCTGCGTCCGGCCTGCTTGTGTGGCATGTTGACGAGAGGGTAATCAGGCAAAAGTTAGCGCATAATTTTGTCAACGTCGATTCTTCATACCGTGGAGTACGGTTAGTTGAAGCGGACGGAATCAACGATCTCGGCGTTACATTTATCGACGCGTTCTATCAAGCCATGTTTGACTACGGCGGCGCGGAAGACGTTTTCCCGCATCGCACAATACGCGACGGCAAGATTACCGCCGACGTAAGAGGCTTTGGCCCCTATACCCGCCCGTCAACCCGCGCGAACGATGGCGGGCACTCGTACCTCAATATTGATTTTACCCCTTCAAGCGCCGCGCCACGTGAGGAACGAACTCTAAACTTCCAAGACGATATGGTCATCAATTATTCGGATAGCGTGTTTTTAATTGATGTAAGGTATGACCACATCGCGTCTGGCTGGCCACGCAGAGTCGCGCCGGAGCAACCGGGCATGTTTTATGATCCGCTAATCACCGAAATCGCGGTATCATCGCCAACATCAACAGACAGAGACACGGTATTAGTACTGCTCGGCGAGTCGGGGCGGCTTTATCTCTTCAGTATCAACGGAAACAAACAGGAATCACATGGAGACCGCAGCGTAAACATAGAACTGAAAGATTATCACGGGAAACCCATCAATTCCTCTATCAGCGTAAGATATTTTGATGACATACCGGGAGCGTTTACTTTTCCGACGGCGATCGGCGGGCGCATATATATCCCGTCGACTCAATCGAATCAGCACGTGTTGTATGTATACAATTCATTAAATATTGGCAACAGAGAAACGATAACTCTGCCGGCCGCGCCGTCGAGTTACGTTTGCGGAATTGATGATGAAACATGGGCGGTGGGATTGACAGACGGAAGAATTGTCGTCGGTTCAAATAATTCTATCAGTGATACAATAAGCCTAAATTCGCCCAGAAGGAGAAACTCCAATAATTCTTCATCATCGCCGACGCGTGCCGACTCCTCATTGCTACGGGTAAGCGCGATTGCCATATTGAAAGACGCCGATGCCGGGCAATCATTCATCGCAATACAGGACAACGGCAAATTGTCCGTCATAAGAAATATGCAAATTGTCAACACAACAACCGTCAGAAACGGCATTCCGCCTTTTACCCTTACTACCGGCGATCTTGATAACAACGGCAAATCCGAAATAGTGGTTTCCGATAGCAGGCAAGGGTTATGGGTTTACACAAGGGAGCTTAATTTGGCGTCGGGCTGGAGCGATATTCCAAACGACTGGGCTAGCACGTATCATGACCCGGGCAAACGCCACAACCGCGACAGACGGGATTTTCCTGAAAACTTTTCCGCTCCGGCCCTCGCGGATTTGAACCGCGACGGTAATCTCGACATCATTATCAGCGGGACAAACGGCATATACGCGCTCAACCGCAGGGGCGCGCTTTTGAGCAGATGGCCGGCGTATCTTGACAACAGATATTGGTATCAGCGCGGCAGCGTTACGACCTCGCCCATTGTCGTA
The DNA here is from genome assembly GCA_031286265.1 of Chitinispirillales bacterium. GTDB lineage: Bacteria > Fibrobacterota > Chitinivibrionia > Chitinivibrionales > Chitinispirillaceae > GUT77. Next base: position 7,282 of record JAITUP010000275.1, read on the forward strand.
TCCGCAAACAGAAACGATCCGCTCGTATTATTTGCGTCGCCTACCGGTGAAAACGCTACGTTCAACATCACCAAAATAGAAACCGCCGACAAGGAACGCGGCGTGATAACATTCCGCAGAGACGACGGCAGGCTCGACAGCCTCTGGGATTTATCCGCGTCATTCATCGATACCGTATTGACAATAGGAGATTCATTGATATATCCTTACGTTTTGCCCGGAGGTTTCATAGACGCGCTAACCGCCAACGCCGCGCGGCCTCTGTCGCAAATTGGATCTTGGGCCATACCGCAATCCCGCTGGCCCGTGTCGATCGGCGCGCCGGCGGCATCCTCACCAATCGTCTATCGCACGGCGCCAAACGCCGTCCCAAGCCTCTTTGCAGTCGCAAGCGACATCACCGAAGGCTGGGTTTACAAATGGCAATTAACCGATCTCATCTCCGACACGCTATACTGGCCGCAAACCGGCTTCAATGCCGCACGCACATTCGCCTACGGCGGGCCGGTCACAGAAACGAGCGATATAATAACAATACAACAGCCGATCATATTCTGGAACTACCCGAACCCAACGTTAAAAGACGACCAGTATACGACATTCAAATATCAGTTCAACGGGCGGGCGGAAAATGTCAGGCTCGATATCCATACGATAACAGGATACCGTATGGATACTTTCCACAACCTAAGCGGCGATTTCCCCGGCTGGAACGAGTTCAGGGTAAACTTGAGAAAATACGGCCCCGGCATATACCGCTGCCGAATGGAGGCGACAATCAACGGGAGGCGGTATTCGAGAATGTGGAAGATGGCGGTAGTGAAATAGGAAGATGCGTGAAATTGTTTTCAAAAAAATAATATAATACCCCATGATCACAAAGATAACCAAAAGGGGTAATAACTAGGAATGATGGAATCAGGAGGAGTACGGGTGATGTTTAAAAAATTGGTGGCACATATATTTAAAGTTGCTGACCAAAATTTTAGCGAAGCAACTGAAAGCCTTGTCAAATTCATTAACGCCGCGGATAATTTCACTGCCATACTCGAGCAAATCGGCACTATTCCCGAAGCTATAATTCATGATTCAACAGAAGAAAAACTATTCTCGAAAGCGTCAGACATCGTTTTATCCCGTGCATTTCGTGAAATAGGCTTGAAATCCACCATAGTAAGAGAACGTGCCGATTCTGCCGATGTACAAGCGGAATCATCATTATTCGAATACACCCTTGTTGCGGATGCGAAAACGTTTCGTATGAGCAGAACCGCGAAAAACCAAAAAGATTTTAAGGTTGGGGCGCTTTCTGGATGGAGAAAAGACGCGAACTACGCTGTGCTTTGCGCACCGTATTTCCAATATCCCAAATCGCAAAGCCAAATTTTTGCCCAATCTATTGAAAACAATGTGTGCTTGCTTAGCTGGGAATATTTTATATTCATGATAAGACATGGTATAAAAGAAAATCCTAAATTAAACTTGTCACCGCTTTGGAATTATGGAGAAGAGCTTTCTCGTACCGTAGTAGTGGCAGACAAAAAAAAGCGTTTCCTAACGGAATATAATCATGTGTTTTTATCTACAATTGGCTGTCAATCTAAGGACTACGCTAAAATATTGACAAAGCAAATTTCCATTATTACCCGGCGCGGAACCACGGAAAAAGCGTTTTGGGAAAATGAAAAAAACAATATCCTGAAATACTCGAAAAAACAAGCCATCGAAGAACTTATCCGTGCTAAGAAAATTAACGAAAAAATTCGACAAATTGAGCAATACATCGGAGGGCTACGCGATGATTGACACCGTTATCTTAGGCGACTCAATAGAAAAAATCAAAACGTTACCGGATTGCTTCGCTCATGCCATTATCTCCGATATCCCTTACGGTATTTGCTATGGGGAATGGGACGTTCTTCATAACAACACAAACACGGCGTTAGGCGGAGCTTCTTTGGCACAGAAAGACGCGGGCAGTCTGTTCAAACGCCGCGGCAAACCGCTAAACGGATGGAGCAACGCCGATAAAAACATTTCAAAAGAATATCAAGAGTGGTGTGCTTCCTGGGCTTCCGATTGGCACCGTGTATTGAAATCCGGCGGATCGTGTCTGATATTTGCCGGACGCCGCTACGCACATAGATGCATCTCCGCCTTAGAAGACGCCGGATTCACTTTTAAAGATATGCTCGCTTGGGAAAAATCCACCGCACCACACCGCGCCCAAAGAATTTCCGAAGTGTATAAACGCAGAGGCAACAACAAGGCCGCCAAAGAATGGGATGGTTGGCGCGTCGCAAACCTCCGTCCGCTTTTTGAACCAATACTTTGGTTCCAAAAACCATATAAAACCGGTGGCACATTAGCTGATAACCTCCTCGAGTTTGATGTTGGAGCGTGGAACGAACGTGCTTTGCTCGATTACAATCATGCACTCAATATTTCAGACGGAACAACGCAATCAAATATAATCCGCATTTCCGCAAGTAAAGACGATCGAGGGTTGCACGAAACACAAAAACCGCTTAAACTCATGGAGTTCTTAATCTCGTTGGTCACAAAACCCGGCGCCCTAATTTTAGACCCGTTTGCAGGTTCTGGGACAACCTGTGTTGCTGCCAAACGATTAGGACGGCGCTATATCGGCATGGAAATTGATGAAAACTATGTGAAAATCGCAGAAAACAGGCTGTCTGAATGTAATAATACTGTCGGTACTAAGCATAATCATGTCGGAGCATACACGATCATTTCACTCTTTGATTTACAGGAAGCAGGAGGATGAAAACAAAAACAATCGCACTTACACTACTGATACTCCTGCTAACGGCTATATTTATTGATGCCGACGCGACAAGGAGGAAGCGCAATGCCTATGGGCAGCAGCGTTATACCGTAGAATCCGCGCATTTTCGTATACACTATCATAAAGGCCTTGAGCATCTTACACCGCGCGTTGCAAACAGGCTTGAAGAACTGCGCCGGATATACACCGATGTCTATCACATCACCTTGCCGTCAAAAACAGACGTCGTACTATACGACAGTGAAATTCCGGAAGGCTTCACTTATCCCAACTTTAACTTCATATATGTCAGCGTCCACGACTACGAGTTTAACCTGCGCGGAAGCGGCGATTGGCTTGACGACGTGCTGGCGCATGAATACGCGCATGTCGTTTCCATACACACCGGCTTAAAACTTCCGCCGATTATCCCCGGGATACAGGCAGGATATTTTACGCACCCCAACACCGCCACGCGCTTTGAAGGACTGCACTTGTTTCCATCGGAAACAATGCCAGTGTGGTTTGTTGAAGGCATAGCTCAGTACGAAAGCAAACGCAACGACGGTGACAGATGGGATACGCACCGTGACATGATAATGCGTGTGCGGACACTTAGCGGGAAGCAACTTTCATGGCCGCACATGCAGGTTTTTGCCGGCAGAGGCGACGATTTTGAAATGGCCTATAATCACGGATTTTCGCTTGTCATGTATATCTCGGAAACATACGGCTACGATAAAATCGTATCGATACTCAGAGAGAACGCGCGGATAAGCAGGCTGTCGTTTGACGGTTCGGTCAGGGCCGTGCTCGGCATATCGGCGAAACAGCTCTACGACGAATGGCAGGAATCGCTCAGAATCAAATACAGTGCACAGATAAGAGCCATCGGACAGCAGATCTATGGGCGAAAGATAAATCAGACGGGATATGATAACCGGCACCCTATGTTTTCACCTGACGGCCATAAAATCTATTTCATCTCAAATGCCGACCACGATTATTCGCTCCGCAGCCTGTATTCATACAACCTCTCCAACGTGATTCCTCAAAGGAGAAAAATCAGATTTGAAATGCCTATAGCAAGCAATTTCGACATAGACCCCAACACCGGTAAGATCATATTTACAAGCATGAAATCACGGAGATCATATCAAAAACCGGAAATGGGCGGACAAAAACTGCTCGATTTGTTTATCGATGAACTGCCGTCCGACAAACCGAAACTTTTTAGCAGAAAAACGGAAAAACAGATAACGGAAAGAATGAGCGTTTTCGCCGCGTCGTTTTCACCATCGGGAGATAAAATAGCGGGCGCGGTACGTAAATTTGACAAATTTTTTCTTGCCATCATAGATACTTCCGGAAACGACACCCGTATCGTATATCCGCATGTTGGTTCGGCCGATGATTTTTTCAATAGCGCGTTGCTGCCGGAAGGTTCCGATACGGCAGCCTTCGACAAAATTTTTTCACTCAACTGGTCGCCAAACGGGAAAGAGATCGCCATTGATTTTACAGACGGAGGAAAAAGAAAGATTGGTATATACGATACCGCGCAGAAAAAATTTTCCATCATGTTCAACGACAGCAAACATGATCGCCGCAACCCGTCGTTTAATAGAGACGGATCGGCGTTATATTATTCTTCGGATGAAACCGGGATATTCAATATTTATCGATACATATTCAAAACGGAAACCGTCGAAAGGCTGACCAACGTCTCCGGCGGCGCGTTTCATCCGGCAGTTTCGAGCGATGAAAGAAAATTAGTTTATTCCGGATATGACAGAAACGGCTACGGCATCTACTTAATCGACACGATAAGAGTTTTACAATCAGATGTAATCCCAATTGGCAACGCTATAACGCCGCGTGAAAAACGCGAGCCGCAAACGTTTGCCACTCCCCTGTCAAACCGCCGCGCCTACTCATCGTTGCCGAGGCAGATGCTCGTCGTCCCCACCCTCATAGCCGAACAGGGCATCTCACACGATAACGACGAAAACAGCGGTATAACACACGTTAAAGGCGGTGTAGTAATAAACTTCATGGACCCGCTTGCATGGGGCGGCATAGGCAACGAAGGCGGCGCGTATCTGCTCGTCGACCTGAGACGCATCCTCAACTTCATAGACCTCGACAGAGGTTTCATAAGCCCATACGCAAACTACGACGCGGGGGCATTTTTCGCGTCAAGCGTCTTGCCTGTAAATATAGAAGCCGAAGCAATGATACGCGGCATTACCGGAGAAGATTGGTTCTTTGACGAATCGGAGGGCAGAGATTTGGTACTACCTTATCAAATCCGCCTAACGAATGCGCTCTTCGGCATATCGCCCCCGCGCGGCGGCCCGCTTAACTTACAGCTTTTCGCCGGACTCGACCGATACGATGTCGCCATCGACATGAAAGAAGTATACGGACTCGGCGTATTTAACTATAACCTGAGCAAAGGATATAGAGCAGGCGCGCTAGCATGGTTCGCGGCAATGGCCAGCAATTCACGATCAAACATCTCACCAACCGGTATCGCGGGGAAAGTGCAGTATAATCTGTGGAAACAACACTCGCTGAAAGAAGAAAATAGCTTTTCAATCGAATCGTCAATCATGAAAGAACAATACGACGACTATCTCTTTCATCAAGTTGACGGACGCCTGCTACTCGGTTTCCCGTCGCCGATTTATCCAAGGCATGATTTTCACTTTTCGATAGGCGGCTCATATCTCAAACCAATCGGCGATCAAGACATACCCTCGTTCTACCTGCCGGCGGCAAGAATCCCCGGCTACTCGTTCTATTTCAAGCACGATAAACCAAGGCCGGAACACGACACCACGCAAAGGCAAGATACGCTGCTCATCACCGGGAAAGCGGTTCTCACAGGGCAATTTTCTTACCGATTCCCGCTATGGCCCGGCAGGATAGACCGCAAGCTCGGGTTCCTGTATTTCGACAGGCTCTACGGCGCGCTAAATCTAAGCGCGGGCGCGGGCTTCGACAATCCAGGCGACGTAAGTTTTAACAGACCGGACTGGCTCGTATCCTACGGCACGGAAGTACGGCTTGAAGCTATCACATTCAACAGCTACCCGCTAGCGCTAAAATTCAGATGGGATTACGGAGCCGACAGAGCAACGCCGGAAATTTTTGTAGACGACAGAGAAGTCATACTAGGAGGCCACCGATTCACATTCTCCATAGGTTTCAATTTCGACGATTGGTGGACAATACCGATAATCGATTATTTCAGCCCAGCACGGTTAAGGAACTCGCCGGGATTTCGGATGGGCAGATGATTTATCAAGGCGATCTATAAAAGCTTTTTAAAATCTTTTGGGGACGGGGCTCTGCCCCGTAACGCCCCGATATGATAGCCCCCCTGCGGTCCCCCATAAGCGGCGACCGCTTACGGGGGACATGCGGGCATACTATCGGGGTAAAAATGCTAAAATCAAAACCAACGCAGTTTTGACAGTAGGGACGAATCCATGGGTTCGCCCTTGTTTTGACTTTAGCATTACACCCGCCCGTAGGGTTTTAGGATAAGGGTTTTAGCGTAATTCGGTTTTAGAATGGGGGCGTTACGGGGGCGGAGCCCCTGTCACCAAAAAAAGACTTTGATTTTAAAGATTTTGATTTTAAAGACTTTAAAGGCTTTGATTTTAACGTTGAAATCAATTACCGCCGGGTTAATACTATACCGTCCTTTCCTTTGACGGGATTCACTGTATTTCACTGTACCTGATATCATACGAGTATCCCTGCTCTGTCAGGAATAGCTGTCTGTTCATGGCGAACTCCAGCTCTTTTGATTCTCGTGTTACTATGGAGTAGAATGTTGCCTGCTCACCGTTTTTTTTGGGGCGTAAGATACGGCCTAACCTTTGGGCTTCCTCCTGCCTTGATCCATAGGAGCCCGATATCTGTATTGCCACGTTTGCATCGGGTAGATCGATCGCGAAATTTCCGACTTTTGATAGAATCAGCACCTTGATTTCTCCGCTCCGAAATTTTTTATAAAGTTCGTCGCGCTTTTTGTTTGCCGTTGTGCCGGTAATTATCGGAACATCCAATTCCTTGGCGAACGCCTCCAGCTGGGTGATGTATTGGCCTATTATGAGGATATTGTCGTTGCTGTGGTTATTGATTATTTCTTTGGCGACGCGCAGTTTGTCGGGATTTTCGTAGGCTAAACGTATCTGCTGCCTTGGCGTTAATGAGAGATATTGCAATTTCTCCGCCGTCGGCATATCAATGCGTACCTCTACACATTTTGCCGTCGCGATCCATCCCTGACGCTCCAAATCTTTCCACGGGACATCAAATTTTTTGGGGCCGATGAGCGTGAAAACGTCGTTTTCCAGGCCGTCTTCACGGATGAGCGTCGCGGTTAGCCCTAAGCGGCGGCGCGCTTGGATATTCGCTGTAAATTTGAAAATCGGCGCGGGGAGCAAATGCACCTCGTCGTATATGATAAGCCCCCAATTTTGCGAGTTGAAAATATCAAAATGCAGAAAAACATCGTTTCTCGATTTCCTGTAAGTCAATATTTGATAGGTAGCTATCGTTACCGGCCTAATCTCTTTCGCTTCACCGCTATATTCCCCTATTTCGTCGTCCCGCAGCCCGGTTTTATCCATGATTTCTCTCTTCCATTGATGCGCCGCCGTGACGTTTGTCACGAGTATCAGCGTTCTGCGTTTCAGCAGACTCATTGCATACAACCCTACGACCGTTTTCCCCGCCCCGCATGGCAGCACCACTACCCCGCTCCCGCCGGGCGAATTCTCGTTACCGATAAAACTCTCGGCGGCCTGCCGCTGGTATTCGCGGATGGCAAGCTCGCCGCCGCCGAGCATCACGCTCCTCAGCGACATTTCGTATGGATCGCCGTCAACATACCCTGCCAAGTCATGCGCCGGGAAACCGAGCCCGATCAACGCCTGTTTTATGAGCCCTCTAAACTGCGGCGGGATTGATACGCGGCTGTCGTCAATATATTGCCCCACAAGCGGCGCTACCTGCGGATGACGGCACAGCGGCCGCAGCATATCCGGCTCCAAAGCCCGCAAAACAAGCCTGCCCTCATCGTCGCTTTCGAGAAGCAGCTTCCCGAAACGCCCCATCAACTCCTTAATATCGTCGACAACATTGCGCGGCAGCGGGTATCTTGAAAATGTGGTTAGCCTCTCCTCAACATCCTCGGCTGTCAGCCCAAGCGCCGCGGCGTTCCAAAGCGAGAGCGGGGTTATGGAATAGGTGTGTATGTGCTCTGGGCTCTTGTCTAAATGCGCAAACTGGCCCACGGCATTACGCGCATCGGCAAACAACGGATTTCCGACCTCCAAGAGGAGCGAGCTATTGCTTTGCACGATTAAAGGATTTTGAGGATTCTGAGCCATAGGTTACGGAAAATAATACATGGCAGGGTGAATAGCAAGTTATTGAAAAAAAATATGATAATGTCATTTTCATTATTTAAATTATGTATATTAGGAAATAGAGAAATCGATAAAACAAAACATATCGAGTAGAAACGGGAAAATATGCGTATAAAGTGCTGGGGAGCCAGAGGATCGTTTCCTGTCAGCGGGCCGGAATATGCTCGCTACGGCGGGGACACATGTTGTGTTGAAGTCGAATCGAGCGCGGGAGATATCGTACTGCTCGATGCGGGAACGGGGATTCGCAGCTTCAACAAGTTCTCCGCCACGGTGAGCGAAAAGCCTATACACCTTGTTTTTTCCCATTTTCATTTAGACCACATAATCGGTTTCACCGGTTTTTCGCCAATCTTCAAAAAAAACACCACACTCCACATATACGATAACCCGTTTTTGCCGGATTCCACCGAAAACGCCCTGCGCAACATCATGCGCGCGCCCTACTTTCCGGTCGATTTCAATGAATTGCAAGCGTCAATAACTTTCCACAAAATCGGCCTCGACGAATCTTTTACCGTCGGCGCGCTCAAGTTCACCCCTATATGCTTGAACCATCCGGGCGGCGGCAGCGGCTACCGCATAGAGGAAAACGGGAAAACATTCGTTTTTCTGACAGACAACGAATTAGAATACGGCAACCCGAAATTCAATGCCGAGTACTTCGAAACACTGTGCGAAAAAGCCGACCTGCTGATACACGACGGCGCATATACCGATGAAGAATACCCGCGATACAAATCATGGGGCCATTCGAAATACACAGACACGATACGCCTCGCCCTCGCCTCAAACGCAAAGCGGCTCGGAATCTTCCACCTCGACGCGCCCCGGACAGACAGCCAAATGGACGCGATCGTAGAAGACGCGAAAAAAATTATCAGCGAAAAAGGCTCAAACATCGAATGCCACGGAATCGGCGCGGGATTTGAGATTACAATTTAATCGCCTTAAAATAAGCGGAGATCAAACGATGTTCAGAACAATATCAATTACCCTCGCCGTAATCTCCGCGCTCATTTTTACCGGATGCGGTGATTACACGGTTAACGCCAACGAACACAAAACGCCGATTCATAATCAAGGCGCTATGGGGCTTAACGAATCCGAAACCGGTTCCGGCGACACTATTTACATTTTTATGCCGCTTATAGAAGGCGGCACCTTTACGATGGGATGCACCGAAGAACAGGAAGACGATTGCTGGGATAACGAAAATCCGGCGCATCAGGTAACGTTGAGCAGTTTCCGGATCGGCAAATATCCCGTAACACAGGAACTGTGGAGAAGAGTGATGAGCGGCAACCCTTCATGGTTTAATTCACCGCGATTAGGCAGAAACGCGGAACAAAATCCTGTTGATAACGTAAGCTGGTACGACGCTCAACTGTTTATTTCCAGATTAAACGATACAACGGAGATGAAGTTTCGCTTGCCTACCGAAGCGGAGTGGGAATTTGCCGCCCGCGGCGGGCTGATGAGCAGAGGATACAAATACGCCGGAAGCGACAACATCAACGAAATCGCGTGGTATCTTGGCAACACCGGCGGCAAACTCAGCAACGGCGCCACGCGCCAAGTAGGCACAAGAGCGCCCAACGAATTGAACCTCTACGACATGAGCGGCAATGTTTTTGAATGGGTCAACGATTGGTACGGAACTTACACTGAGAAATCAAAGATTGATCCACAAGGGCCGCTGGAGGGCATAAACCGCGTCTTCCGCGGCGGCAGTTGGTCGGTCGACGCAAAGTTTTGCCGGGTGTCCGAACGCTTCAACGGCTCACCCGACACCCGCCTCAACATCATAGGCCTCCGCCTTGCTCTCGATCCTGTCGAGGAGGAAGTGGAGGAGGCGCCTTTTAAAGAAAATTCCGCAAGCCGGCTTCGCGCGCCCAACTCATTGCCTGTTCGAATTCTCCCGCAATAAGCCTCCGATTGAGCGGCGGATGATCCTGCGCACGGAACAGAGGCGTATACTGGCTCATAATGTTGACGTAAGTATCGGCCCCAAGTTCGGAAACCACCCAGCGGGCGAAAACATCCGTACCCGCCAAATTTTCCGGTAAAACCAAATGGCGGATCAGCAGCCCGCGGTATGCCACGCCGTTGTCTTGCTTGAGCGTCCCGACCTGCCGGTGCATCTCTTTGATCGCCGCGGAAGTGTAGCCCACATAACCGGCCGCGCCCTGTGAAAAACGGACGCCCAACTCGTCGTCCTGATACTTAAAATCCGGCATATAAACGTCAACAACGCCGTCTAACAACTGAATCACTTCAAGCGTTTCGTAGCCGCTGGAATTATAGAGCAATGGAATATTTAGCCCCTGATCGACAGCAAGCCTAAGCGCGCTAACAATGTGAGGCACCACATGTGTAGGCGTGACTACGTTGATGTTATGGCAACCCCTACGCTGAAGAGAAAGCATCATGTCGGCAAGCTGGGCGGCGGTGGTCGGCCTTCCTTCACCGCGGTGAGCAATCTGCCAGTTCAGGCAGAAAACACAGAGTAAATTGCAGTTGGAAAAGAAAATCGTCCCAGACCCGTGGCGCCCTACAAGCGGCCGTTCTTCACCAAAATGAGGCGCGTGGGAAGCGACCTTGAAAGTATGATCGGAACTGCAAATACCTTTCCTGCCGGCCCTGCGGTTGGTACCGCACATACGCGGGCAGAGGGAGCAACTTTCCATCTTTTCCCAGAGCGCATGCTCGCGGCGCTCAAGTTCGCCGCGAGCCGCAAGATCAAGGTAGCCCGGCCTATACCCATCACTGCTTTTGGGAACGTCTGCCATCGCGCTCGACGGCGACGGTGAACCGGCCCAGCACTTGCAACCTCCAAGCGCCGTAGCCCCTGCGGCCACAAGACAAGTTTTAATGAATTTTCTTCTGGATAGCATGATATCTCTCCTTAAAAAACTAAGATAATATATCACTACCGTCCCATAGCATTTTTTTAATTTTAAAAGCTATTTTTTAAAACCTTTTTTTAAAATGTGCCGCCTCACCCCCTGATACCGCTCCGTAATGTTTGGGACAACAAAGGGTCGTTTGAATGGGAAGGGCGATGTACATTCTTGCGGGGTTGGGGTATGGTAGGTTTTTTGGCTCTTCCGGTATTATGGTGGAAGCGTGCTTTTTTTGATGCTGTCCATTAGCCATCAACACCGTCATTGCGGGCTTGATGTTGTCCATTAACCGTCAACACCGTCATTGCGGGCTTGATGTTGTCCAGTAACCGTCAACACCGTCCTTGCGGGCTTGATTTTGTCCATTA
>JAITUP010000231.1 GCA_031286265.1 Chitinispirillales bacterium
GATGTCTATGGCAGAAATTAAAAAAGTAAAAATCAACGAACAATGGCATGACGCAGAAATAACAAAGAAAACAAAAGAAATACTAAAAAAATTAAATATAAAACATATTACGTAAAAGATGAGAAAGTTAGGGGTTAAAAAAAAGGTTTTAAAAAAAGCCTGCATCCCTGGTCGCATCCCTGCCGGGATGCGTGGGGACTTGGGGGCCGTCGTTTTCTACCAAACGTTGCATCCCTCACGGGATGCACCTATAAATCCCTTTTACCTGCCAATCGTTATCACCCCGCCCACCGTTGCTACGGCGCTGATTCCGGTTGCTGTTACCTCCACGTTTTTTAGTGCGATGTCGTTTATCCACACATTCATCGAGAGCCCGAAAGGCAGTCGGTATCCGCCTGCCAGTGTTCCCTGCGCTTGCGTTTTTACGGCTTCTATTTGTTCTCCTATCGGCAACTTCGCGCCTGCTTGCAATTTTGAGGCTATCGCACGCCTTGCAAACCAAACTCTCACGCCCGAAAACCAACTCCTTGCGTCAATTTTGAAATTGATATCTTCTATCAACAGCGTTTGCGCTTCTTCGTCGTATACGGCTTTGCCATCGGCCCGTATCGTACCATTCAAGGCCCCCGATATATCCGCGTTCACCGATACTCTCCCGCTGTTTGCGCCGGTAATTCTAATGCCGCCGACTCTGGCCCTCCGGAGTCCCACTCTGAACGTTTGACCGGCGAGCGCCTCTTCGCCGACCGATTCCAAGGCTTCATAGGTCACCGATACGTTTAGCGGAATGGTATAACGCATTCCGCTGCCGCCTATAGGCGCTCCCCGTACCTCCACCCGTCCGCCGCTTTTCACAGAAATGCCGGCGCTATCAAGTGCGGCGAGGACCTCGCTTCCAAAGATAGTTTGTGTGATCCACTCGTTTATGGCGTCTCCAACACTTTCGATGCCAAAGCCGATGCCCGCCGTCGTACCCTCTCTTGGTTCATCGGCAGCCGTCAAATTGGCTAAGGCCGTTATCAACACTAAAATTATATTAGCTGTCCGAGACATATTGCAGCCTTCCCCGTTTGACTTGAAAATTGTATGTGAACTTTCCGTTTTCGTCTGCCGTTTCGCAGATAATATTTTGCGTCGACGGTATCGCGCACGGCGGGGCGACCGCAATCAGGCGCGCGCGGAACAGGTTGCGCATCGCAAGGATTGTTTCTTCGTCGGCAGACGGGATAATGAGTAAATCCAAGTTTTCCCAAAATCGATGATCGGCGCGGCTCTCGCGCACGTTGAATATCGCTTCGTCGCATATCATTATCGAAGTTCCCGCAAACGTTATTAAAACCGTTTCCGGTCCGCCATCCTCAAAATCCCCGGAACCTTCAAAGGGATAAACGCCGCTTCGGATTGCGTTATCCGGATCCGTGGCGACGATGTAGCCGTCCGAGCTTCCCGTAACGGTTACGATTGCCCTGACAGTAAGTCGGCTGTGCCCTCCCAATTTTCCATACCAGACAACTCCCATAAGCGCAAACAAAACAAAAAAAACGCGCACTCTACGCTGCCACCCCGGTCTGCTCCTGCCAAAGGTAGATGGGTAGCGTTTACGCAACGCTTCTATGTCTATACGATCTTTATTATTGATAGCCCTCATTTTTTAAGCCTCACCTCCGTAATATAATATATAATCCATATCCAATTCATCCCAAAAAACAAAATTTAATCAATCTCCAAAGCAAAACTTATATTATATTACACTACACGCAATCATCAATATTCTTTTCTTACGAAAGGGGAAAAGTCATGCTAACCGCATTCGTGTCCCTAAAAGTCCGCCGCGACAGCATCAACGAGATTGCCTCGCAGCTTGCCGCCATCCCCGGAGTCAGCGAGGTGTATTCCATCGCCGGGCGTTTCGACCTCACGGCCATCATCCGCGTCCGCGACTGTGATGATTTGGCCGATATTGTCACGACCAAAATGCTAAAATTCGACGGCATTACCGATTCCGAAACGCAGATCGCTTTCCGCGTACATTCGAAACATGACCTTGAGAGCATATTTTCGCTCGGCGAAGCGTAGGAGATCGGTATTGTATGCGGTTGCGCGGCATCTCCGGCGGGTTTTATCCGGAGTACGTGATGATTCTCTGCACAAACCACGCTAGCAGCACGATGAACGCTACCACGGAAACTGCCCTCACTATTTTGAAGTAGAGCAGCATTTTCTGTTCCGACGCCTGTTTTTTGTCTGCGGCCATCAACATTTTTTGCGCCACACTGCCCCGGGCGCGCGGCTTGACGGCGGCTGTACCGTCGCTGTCCGGCGCAGGGCCGGGCGTTAGGATTTGGCGCAAACCATCCTCAAAATCGTGGTCTACGGCTGATTGATCGGGTGTTACCATATATTTATAATAATCTATTCGGCACGATAAATCAATATTTTACGTTTTTTTTTTTTTTTTTTTATTTTTTTTCTTTATTATAGTATTTTGTTTGGTTCGACTTTATTTATATCTTTCTCGTATACACTATAAATATGCTGCTGCCTT
>JAITUP010000077.1 GCA_031286265.1 Chitinispirillales bacterium
TGGTGATTAGTTTTTGCTGTGTGGTGTGAGGAGAGGGGGTGGGGAGGGGGTGGGTGAGAAGTTTTGTCAAGAGGTAAAAACGGCGTTTTTGTGGCAACAGCGGCTGTTTTTGCGGTGAAAGTAGCCATGTGCGCAAATGTATAATATATAATTATAAGCGACATACAAGCCAGTATTAAGATAGTTTGTTCCATAATCATAGTAATTTATATTTTCACATTACCCTCTTGTGCCTACGGCGGCACCGTTATTGGAAGATAATATTTGGTTTCTCAAAAATGCAAAAAATATTATTTTTTTTAGGCCTTTAATTTCGTGTGGGTAATATGGGCGGTTAGTTTTTTAAAAAAACGCCCGAATGAACATCGCCCTCTCCGCTCAAACGACCCTTTGTTGTCCCTTCCTTCACGGAGCGGTATCAGAGGGTTAGGCGGACCTTTTTAAAAAAGTAGCTTTTAAAAAAAATCTTAATCCCCAATCCCGCTCGAATGAACATCGCCCTTCCCATTCAAACAACCCTTTGTTGTCCCAAACATTATCGAGTTATATCAAGGGGCTCGGCGGACCTTTTTAAAAAAAGGTTTTAAAAAACATGGTTTTAGTTTACTATTTTACATATAATTAGCCAATGAAGGTTGTATGACCCGCATTGCCGCCTGCAACGACGCCTGATATACGTTTTCGGCTAACAGCAGTCTCGATATTACCTCTGCGAGGTCTGCGTCTTCCAAGGCTGATTTTTGTGCCAATACCTCTATATTTTGCTCATCGTTTCTTTGCAGTGTCAGTTCGAAGCGATATATCCTTGCTCCTATATCGCTTTGGCTGTTTAGTATGGTGTCATACATCGTCGTTAGTTCGTCCAACGCGTTTTGTATGCCGTCGCGGTCGTCTTTGAGCAGGGCTTGGCTGAAGCGCAGCAATACGCCTACCATTTCGTTTCCGCTTCTTGTGTCTCGCAGCATGTCGTCCGCGCCTATGTTTATGGGTACGGTGATGCCTTGTTCTATCGCGCGTAAGATGTCGCCTTGGCTGGATACTCTGTCGCCGTATACGTTGGTTCCGCGTTCTATGTAGTCAAAATTTATTTGCAGTTGTCCGTGTTTGTACAGGTTATCCGGCGCGTCGGGGTCTATGCTTTGGTCTGGGCCGCCGAGCCATTCGGGGCGCATGTCGCGCATCAGGTCCATATTGTATATGGTGATTTTGCCGGTTTCGTAGTCGATTGAGAAGTCAAAATCGTTTTCGCCCGGCTGCAGGATACCGTCTTCGTCGTAGAATGCGGGTTTGTGTTCGCCAAATCCTTCAATGTATTCTCTGTCGCCGATTTTGATGCTGAACGAGCCGGGAAAAATGTTCCTGATGGTATCGCCGAATTTTCCGTCTATAATTTGAAACGTGTTTGTTATGCTGTATTGAATGTCTAAGTATTCAGTATCGCCTGTTGTGGGGTCTACTTCGGCTATGGCTATGCCGGTGTCGGCTATTCTGTCTGTGAACGGCGTAGTGTTCAGCGCGTCGCGGAAACTTTCGCTCAGTATCGATATTTTACCGGTTTTATGATCGACCGCGTAGTCGACATCTTTATGGAATGTAGTTCCTCTGATATCGAATGTATCTAATGGAAATGTTTCAGGGAATATGTTGTTTAGGGCTGTGCGGTCGATGTCGGCATTGGTGCTGCTCCATGTGAGTTGCACCGTGTCGCCTATTTTCAGGGTGCTTAGCGCGTAGTCCAAAAATATTACATCGTCGACATTGTGGTCTTCGGCGGTTCTTACGCTTATATCGAGTTCTTCTCCATAGGTGGCCATTGTTCTGTTTGTATAGTCGGTCAGTTCGCTGCCTGATGTTTGGAGCAGATAGGGCGCGGTTTTTGTGTTTGTGCCGTTGAAAACGTAATTGCCTTTAAACTGTGTATTGACTACCGACATCATTTGGCGGAATATCTGGTCTATTTCCTGCTGCATATACATGCGGTCGGAGTTGGTGTATGTGCCGTTCGCGGCTTGCACGGCGAGTTCGCGCGCGCGGTGCAGCATCTCGTTCATACTTTGCATCGCGCTCGAAGCCACGCCCATTACCGCAAGGCCGTCTTCTATATTGCGCTTGTATTGATTGAGCTGCGCGTGCTTCGTGCTTAGTTTGATGGTGTTCGCCACATCAATAGGATTATCGGACGGCTTGCGGAGGCGTTTGCCTGTGGCGAGCTGTTCCTGCAAATTGACCATGTCGGAGTAGCGGCGGGTTAGATTCCGCTGGACATTTCTATTTACGGTTGTAAATGTTACTCTCATTTTACACCTCCCAACTAAAATCAAACATTATTTAATCGGTACTTTATTAATTACATATTCAACAGCGTTTCCAGCATTCTGTCTACCGTGGTAATTAATCTTGCCGCGGCAGTGTAGGTGTGTTGGAAACGAATTAAATTTGCCATTTCTTCGTCTATTGAGACGCCCGCTATCATATCCTGCTGGGTTTCGTATTGTTCCATCAGGAATATGCGTGTGTGCAAATTTGATGTCGCCTGGCTCGTGTTTAGTCCGAGGCGGCCTATCAGCGCGCTGAAGTATTCGGCGAATGTGGCCGTGTTGTTGTCTAAATTGTCGGGCGTCATGGTCAGCGTGTTGCGCAGTTCGGCTATTTTGAGTGCGTTGCTATTGTCGCCCGGGCCTTTGAATCCGCCTACGTGATATTGAAAATCGATATCAAATTCTTCGTTATCATAGCCGTCATGTAGCATCTGGAATGTACCGTGTAGATAGTCGATGCGAAAGTCTACGCCTTCGACCAGCACGATTCTGTCGTGGGGCGCCAGTGGGACACCGTCTTTTGTTCTCACCGTTACCGTTACGGTGTTCATGATAACGTTACGCGCGTTTGTGTGAAGTTCTTCAAAATCGTCGGGATTGCGTATCAATTGCCAGGGGCTGTCGCCGAACTTGTAACCCTGGGCGAGGACGGGATCGACCGGCGGATCGGCGTCCGGGTCGCCCGGAACCAGAACGGTGCCTGTAACGTTGATCGTGTTTTTTCCGGCGTGTTCGGACTGCAACGCGGTGGCCGCGGCTATATTCTGCACGTTTTGCGTGATAGCGGGCGCGAGCCTCATTTTTGCGGCGGTCGTTTGTTCCGGGTCGAAGAAATTGAACCCGCTGTGACCCTGCAGGTTGTATCCTTCGCGGTGGATTTCGTTGACGGCGTTTATTAAGGCCGCCGCGAGCACGTCAAGTTTAGCCTGATATTCGGGGATGTATATATCGCGGCTGTCTATGAGCCCTCTGATCTGTCCGCCCGTAGGCAGGAAATCGAGCCTCGACTCGGAGAAGCGGATGCCGACATCGCGTATTACCGATCCGTCGTCCATCTCGCGTGCTACGGTCGTCACTTCCAAAGTCTGTCGGTATGCCGGCGCGACTAAAACGCTTCCGGCTGTGGTAACGGTTATCTGCCCGAGAGCGTTTTCGTGAACGTCTATTTCGATGAGTTCCGAAAGTTCTTTTAAGAGAAAATCGCGTCTGTCACGGCTGTCGTTGGCGTTTTGATTGCCTATCTCCACCGCGGCGACTTCCTGATTCAGGTTCATTATTTCTATAGTGAGCTGATTGATTCGGGCTACTCGCATCGGTATTTCGTCGTTTTTCTGCTGGCGCAGGTCTTCGAGTTCCAAGGCCGACTTGCGGAAGTTATCTATCATGATCTGCGCGTTGGTCATCACCGTGGTACGCGCCGAAAGGTCTTCGGGATTGTTTGCGAGGTTCTGCCATGAGCTGAAAAATTCATCCATATAATATCTGATGCCGAAATCGGTCGGTTCGCAGAGGATAGATTCCATTCTGTTGAACGTTTTGCTGACTTCCGTGAAATAACCGACTTCCGAGTTTTGCCTTCTGATCTGCATGTCGAGGAACGTATTGCGCATGCGCTCGATGTTGACTACCTGCGCACCGAGCCCCATTTGGCCGAACGCGGAGTCGTGAGCATAAAGCGTGGTTTGATTTATACGCTTGCGTGAGTATCCCTCTACGTCGGCGTTGGCCACGTTTTGCCCGGTGATATCGATCCCGATTTGCGACGACTGCAGCGCGCGGGTTCCGATGTTTAGTACAGACATCAAGCTCATTTCTTGTTCCTTTCATTAAGCCGCGCCGTTAACGGCCGACTTTTTATTTTAAGCACGGGCGGTTTTGTCGCCGTTCCTACGCAACTATTGTACTGCAATTCTCGTGCCAATTCGGTTCACTGCTGTCTCATTAAGATTTTACCGTTTTTTTTTAAATCTTTTTTAAAACCTTTTTTTTAAAAGGTCCGCCTAACCCTCTGCTACCGCTCCGTAATGTTTGGGACAACAAATCAAAGCCTTTAAAGTCTTTAAAATCAAAATCTTTAAAATCAATTTCTTTTTTGGTGACAGGGGCTCCGCCCCCGTAACGCCCCCATGTTAAAACCGACTTACGCTAAAACCCTTATCCTAAAACCCTACGGTCGGGTGTAATGCTAAAGTCAAAACATGGGCGAACATATGGATTCGTCCCTACTGTCAAAACTGCGTTGGTTTTGATTTTAGGATTTTTACCCCGATAGTATGCCCACGTGTCCCCCGTAAGCGGTCGCCGCTTATGGGGGACCGCAGGGGGTTCATGTATCGGGGCGTTACGGGGCAGAGCCCCGTCACCAAAAAAACAAAATCAAACTCAATAAATAAATATCTGAGGTTAATTACCGCCGGGTTAATATGACAAGGGGTGAGGCGGGCCTTTTAAAAAAAATGGTTTTTAAAAAGCAACCTTCGGTCAAACGACTTGATTGAACAGCGATAGATTGCAATTATGCGGTTTGAAATCGCCTCTGTGACGGTAGTTCGTTTTTGGCGTCGCGGACGTTTTTATTATATCTATAGACGCGGTTATGCCGCCGAGGGCTTCTCTGAACAGCACGATATTTGATGTGTTCAGCGCTTTGAGTTGGGCTACGCGCTCCATCAGTGATTTTCTGAGCTCGCGCAGGCGGCTGCGGACATCCGGCTCGCTTTGTTCAATGAGCGTGATCATGCGTCCCGACGGCACGATGTTGCCGAGCATATCTTTCAGGCGCTCACATATATCGTGTCTGCGTTCTTCCGCCTTTTCGAGGCCGCAGATATGCTCATCGAATATCGCCGATCTTTTTTGCAGACCTTCAATATCTTTACCTTTGGCGCAGTTGTTTATCTCCTGCGCGGCGTTGATCAGGTTTTGATGGATATCATTCTCCTGTTCCAGGAGCCCGGCAAGTTCGTTGAAAAGCAGTGTTTTTTCCGCAACCATAATCAGCTTTCCTCCATATTCACCGCGATTGACGCGGTATTTTGCGTTGTTTTATCATTATCGCCGGCGGCATTTTGTGCCGATGCCCCGGCAGCTTTTTCCCTGAGAGTTTGCACAGCCTTAATATACTCCTGCGTTTCCCTGTAGGGCGGTACCCCGCCGAAACGTCTGACCGCTCCCGGCCCCGCGTTGTAGGCGGCGAGCGCGAGCGTCTCATCGCCGTTGAACATATTGAGCATCCTTTTGAGGTATCTCACGCCGCCGTCGATGTTTTCGGCGGGAGAGAAGGAGTATCTGACGCCGAGTTCGCGGGCGGTGCCGTCCATAAGCTGCATCAGCCCCTTGGCGCCCTTGGGCGATACCGCGTTCGGATTCCCGGAGGATTCGCGGGCGATCACGGCGGTGACAAGATTTTCATCAACCCCGTGGCGCGCGCTTATATCCCTAATAAGACTATCCCACCTGCCGCGAACCCTGTCGATGAGAGGGCTATTGCCCAACTGACTACCGTGCGTTCTCGACGGTACGCGGCGCATGGCGGGTACCGTGGTTTCACTATTACCTGATGCGGGCTCGATGGCTCCGCTGCGTTCCATTTCTTTCAATATAAGCGCCGAAAGCCCGGTGCCTCCAAAATTGGCGCTCATTTTCGCGTATTCGCTGTCGAGCATCTCGGTGAAAATTTTCTCACCCATATTTTTGTTAACAAGGGAGCTTTCATTGACCGATCCGCGCATGGCTTTGAACATCATGGATGTAAACATCGCTTCAAAGTCTTTGGCGACTTGCTCCGCCCTAGCCCGTGAGCGCACGGTCTGCGAGGCGTTTTGCGGCAACGAATTTGCATTTATGGAGCTAAAATTTTCGATAAACATAACATCGGTTCCCTTTCCGCCTTATTAATACAGCAAATTCCGTGCCAACATGGGAACTTTTGAATATTAACCCGGCGGTAATTGACCTTGACGTTAAAATCAAAGTCTTTAAAGTCTTTAAAATCAAAATCTTTAAAATCAAAATCTTTTTTGGTGACAGGGGCTCAAAGTTCCCTCTCTCAATCATAGTGCGGGGTGTACACTGTACACCCTCACTCACTTCGAGCATAGCCTATCTCCCGTAACGCCCCCATTCTAAAACCTAATACGCTAAAACCCTTACCCTTAAAACCCTACGGTCGGGTGTAATGC
>JAITUP010000101.1 GCA_031286265.1 Chitinispirillales bacterium
CCCCTTTTGACAATCCTTTTTTTTATTTTTCGCCTTCCACCCCCCAAATTCCCCCCCCCCCCCCCCCCCCCCCCATGTAAGTCATTGTCAATACGTAAGTTACATTGCTTTATATCATATACTATCTCAAGTAATTTGTCAACGAGATATCCGCTTTCCCTATTTGCCGTCAACCGCGGCGAATTTATACATATCCACATACATACACAGATAGAGAGGTTTTTTAGATGAAAAAATTTGTGTTTTTTCTTGTCGTCCTTTTGAGCGCATCGGTTTTCGCGCAAGACTTGCCGCGGATTGCCGTTTACGTAACCGGCGATGCCTCCTCGGAGAATGAAAAACGGGCGCTTGGGACGTTGATACTTGCCACGCTTGTCAATAGCGGGCGGTATATGGGAATAGAACGCTCCAGGGCGTTTTTGGCTGAGATAGAGCGGGAACAGATAACACAACGCAGCGGAGCGGTAGATGATAACCAGATCAGCGCGCTGGGTCGGCAGTTTGGCGTCAAATATGTCTGCATAGCCGATATTACCCCGGCTTTTGGGGCGTTTCAGGTGTCCGCTCGAATTGTCGACGTGGAAACGGCAAGAATCGTTTTTATCGGTGAAGCCAGCAGTCCGCTGAAAACCATGGACGACCTTACGCGAGTTTCTGACGAGGTCGTGCACAAGATGTTCAGCATGGGGCCGCTTCCCACCGGGCCTACGACGATGATGAGCGTAGGAGTAGGCGGATTCTTTGCGAGCGATTTTGGCGGCGGGATAACGTGGAGTAATCCCGCGGCGGGAATGGGGATGCCTTATACCGGCTGGGGAATATACTGGTTTTTTGACATTGAATACGCTGAGTTTTTTGTGGGATTTTCATCAGGAAGCGGAAGTTGGAAAACAGGCAACGTCGAACAGGACTCCATGCCCAACATGCAACGTACATATATAAACTTTGGCGCGTTAGCAAAATACCCCATTCCGCTATCGAACGATTTTAGGGCATATCCGCTTTTGGGGCTCGACTACGAGCTATCGGTTAAAAGCAGGCTGCGACATACAGACGGACGCGAGCTCGCATTTGACGGCAACGACGGCAACCACCAAGCAAGCGTCTTAAGCGCACTATGGTTCAAAGTCGGCGCCGGCATCGAGATTGGCATAAGGCCGGGAGTATACATACGCCCAGAAATCCTCTACGGCCTAAGAACAGCAAACACATTCGAAAAAGGTGAAGCCGAAGCAGAAAAGGAATATGACCGTGTAGCAAAACCAAGACTCGGCCACGGATTAACCCTGAGATTAGGCGGTGGGTTTAGGTTTTGACATGGGGGGCGTTGCGGGGGCGGAGCCCCTGCAGAGGGGGTAGCGGAAAACAAAAATTGGTAAAACCAATTTTTGGTTGGAGCGAGGGGGAGGCTTCCCCCCTTAAAACAAGCCTTTGAATTTGAATTTATTTTTGTTTTTTAACTTTTAACATAACAGGAACAATTTTATGAAAAAACAATTTACCATCGCACTAATTTTAACCGCCATCGCCTCGCTCGCGTTCGCTTTACTAACCTGCAACGATCTAACCGACGAACACGGAATGACAGGCAAAATCCGCGACAGATACAGCGCAATGCAAAAGTATACCATCGCTTTCAACACAAACGGCGGCCTACCGGAAAACATACCGTCTATCATAGTCGACAGCGGAACTGTCTTCGTGACAATCACACCAGATGATCCAACAAAATTTGGACATGATTTTGACGGATGGTCTGATGGTTGGACAATGTACGAAGCCGCAACGATAATCACCAGAGACGCGACACTGATCGCGCGGTGGACAGAAACGCCGATCTACACAATCAGCTATGATGCAAACGGCGGTGAAGGCATAGTTCCGGTAGACGATAGCTCCCCATATTTTAGAGACTCGGAAGTTGCCGTTCTAAGCGGAGAAAATTTAACAAGAGAAGAGCATAGGTTCGACGGATGGAACACAAGGGCCGACGGAAGTGGAATTACATATCAAGCAGGAAATACGTTTAACATTACCGATAATACAACGCTCTTCGCAAGATGGATTTATGACCATATACCAACATTCTCGGTAGCCATTTTCAAATGCGACGGCACGATAGATGAATTTGGTAGCGGTAATTATGAGGCGGGAACCACGATAGAAATAAATGCCGGCGAGCCGTCCGTGGGAGAACAATTCAAAAGTTGGAGAGTAGAAAGCGGCGGAGTAACGCTCGCCAATGCCAACAATCCGACAACCACGTTCATCATATCAACAAATCCGGTGGAAGTGAGGGCAGTTTGTGGGCCGATACCGGAATATACCGTCACCTACAACGGAAACGGGCATACCGGCGGCGATGTGCCGATAGACAATAATTCTCCGTATCTTAGCGGCTTAGCCGTTACTGTTTTGGGCGAGGGTAATTTGTCAAAAGAAGGCTATTACTTCACCGGATGGAATACAAGGGTGGACGGAAGCGGAAATGCTTATATTGAAGGAAATACATTTGTGATAACTGACGACATAACACTTTACGCACAATGGGATAATGAACCTACGTATTTAGTAACGCTCGTGAGCAATCCTACCGGTGCCAGCGTATCGGGTAGCGGCAATTATAGAGCAGATATAATAGTCACCATAAATGCCGGAACGCTTGAAAATCATAGGTTTACAGGTTGGACAGTGGTATCGGGCGGTGTACATCTTGACAATGCGGATAATGCGATAACTACGTTTACAACGCCCGCAAATCCAGTAACGATAATGGCACATTTTGTACCGGTTTACACGGTAACCGTTTCAAGCGCGGGAACGGGCACAGCAGGTTCGTCAAGCAGCGGAACCGCTACACAGAGAAGCAACTATTATTCAGCAGGAACAACAATTAGCATAACCGCGGGAACACCGCCAACAGGACAACAGTTCAGAAACTGGACAGTAGAAAGCGGAGGAGTAACACTCGCAAATATCAACAACGCAACAACAACATTTACAATGCCGACAAACAGCGTAACGCTAAGAGCAAATTTTGAAGCGAGAGTGACATACAACGCAAACGGCGGAGACGGCGGTAACGTGCCGGTAGACAATAATTCACCGTATCTAATCGGATCGACGGTTACGGTGTTAGAGCGAGGCAGCCTAACAAGAGCCGGACACGCGTTTAATGGATGGAATACCGCGGCAAACGAAAGTGGAACGCCTTACTCCGCAGGAAATACATTTGAGATAACGGGAGATATAACACTCTTCGCACAATGGATAAGAACATATACACTTACGACTACCGTAACTCCTTCTACTATCCCCTCCAATCCTTCTAACATCACTACCGGCGGCACAGTTTTGCGTATTCCGAATAGTTCACCCGGCCTACCTGCAGGTGTCTACGTTGACGGAACAGTAGTCAGTGTGGTGGCTAGCGCAAATTCCGCCTTTGCATTCGATAGATGGTCAGGAGTAGCAACATCTACAAATTCCAACATAAGTGTTACCATGAGCAGCAACCGAACGCTCACCGCCAACTTTCAGCAGGTGGGGACGATACGAGGGCCTGAATTTACTGATACAAGAGATAATAGAAGTTATCCCACGGTGATAATAGGCAACCAAGTGTGGATGGCTGCAAATTTGAACTATGAAACTTTGGGAAGCTGGTGTTACGATAATAATTCAAATAATTGCGGTGGTTATGGCCGTCATTATAATTGGGCTACGGCTATGGGGCTTCCACCATCTTGTAACACGAGTAGCTGCGCAGCACAAACTCCGCATCGTGGTATCTGCCCTGAAGGTTGGCATATCCCGAGTGATGCAGAATGGACTATGCTGGTGAATTTCGTCAGTACCAACAATGCTGGAGCTAATGCAGGAACAAGGTTGAAAACTACAACCCCTAGATGGAATGGTGAAGATATTTTTGGTTTTTCGGCTTTGCCTGGCGGTACCCGTTGGCCCGGCGGTATCAACCTTGTCGGTGGGCATGGCTATTGGTATAGCGCCACCGAGAACGATGCAACTAGCGCTTGGTATCGGCATATGGGCTCAAACATAAACAATGTAAGCAGTGGCAGAAACAAGGCCGATGGATTCTCGTTGCGCTGTATCCGAAATTAGAAGCGTCAACCTCTCGCCCTCCTCTCCCCCTGTTTTTTATCATCGGGGGGAGGATATATTTTGTAATACTGCAGTTTGAATATTTTTGAAAAATTTTAGTGTAAGCTATTGTTTTTTCATTATAATGTGATTATATTGTATATTATGAGTGATTTTGATTTTATTTGGGATATAAATAAAAACTTGAAAAACATCGCTTCTCACGGGATTGCTTTTGATGAGGCTAAAACGGTATTTTATGACCCGAACGCAATGATAATCTACGATCCCGATCATTCTGAGGATGAGGACCGTTTTATTATTTTGGGTTTGAGCAAGCGATTGAATTTACTTGTGGTATGTCACTGTTACAGAGAAGGGAATAGTATCGTGCGAATAATATCTGCAAGAAAAGCAACGTTATCTGAACGTAAGCAATACGGAGGTAAACGATGAGAAAAGAGTATGATTTTTCCGATGCTAGGCCCAATCCGTATTTGAAAAAATTACGGAAACAGGTATCTATCAGGATAGATGTAGATACGATCGAATATTTCAAGAAGATTGCGCAAACGACTGGCGTAACGTATCAGAATTTGATAAATTTGTATTTGTCCGATTGTGCCGCTCGTGGTAAGAAGGTGAGAATTGCAGGGATTCGCTCG
The DNA here is from genome assembly GCA_031286265.1 of Chitinispirillales bacterium. GTDB lineage: Bacteria > Fibrobacterota > Chitinivibrionia > Chitinivibrionales > Chitinispirillaceae > GUT77. The sequence continues at coordinate 4,770 of JAITUP010000101.1, forward strand.
TAATAATTCCTCCCCTCCCCCTGTTTTTTATCATCGGGGGGAGGTGCCTTTTCTAGCTTTTCTCACGTTTCAGTTTTTCTTTCCGTTTCTCCTCGTCTCTCCTAAAAAAGCAGTGGAGGGTTCATGTTACCCACCGATGGGTCGAGACATTTTTTTTCCCACGCTGCGGGAGTGATGAAGTCCTCCATATTTGCGTCCCGGGGCCTATAGCCTGTTGAAGCGCCTAAGCTTCTTTTTCGGAGAATTCGAAAAAGATGAAATTTGGGCTAAAAACGCGGTTTTTGGGAGGAGAATGAAATTATTTTGCTTCTTATCGCAAAATATAGTATTTTGTATGTACGAGGGGCGGTGAGTAAACAAAAAGGAATAATCGTTAAAAGGAGGATAAACCGTGGAATCAGTAGGGAAAAGGATTAGGCGGCTACGCCTGGAGTTGGACATTACACAGGGCATATTGTCGGTCATGGCCGAAATCACGAGATCGGATATAAGTAAAATTGAGAATGGGCTAATCAACTTATCGGCTAAGCGAGCGGAGCGGGTAGCGGCGGCTCTTGGGGTATCGCCAGCGTATATTATGGGGCGGGAGGGCGATGTTCATTCGGGCGCTTTTTAAAACCATTTTTTTAAAATGTGTCGCCTCACCCCCTGACACCACTCCGTAAAATCAGGGACAACAAAGGGTCGTATGAACGGATGCTTCGATGTCCATTCGGACGTTAACCCCAAACAGCGAGGAACCTAATGGAGAATTTGGGCTAAAAGGGCGAGATTTTAACCCGTCCGGAAACTTTAACGAGACTATGACAAGGTAACGATATCCAAATACTTTCTCGCGGTAATTATTTTGACACTGTGATGTTTTTTAAGATCTAACAGGTCGTTATCTCCGGTAATAATATAGTCGGCTTGGGCGGCGTGAGCGCATTCGAGAATTTTGTCGTCATCGGCGTCCCTGCAAACACCAACCGCTTTATGTTGTGGGGATACGATTACTTTTCGGGCATACTTTCTAATGTCATCAAGAAAACTCACTACGTTTTCATTGCTTAAGTCAAATTTCGGCTTTCTGAATGTTTTTTCAATATCAGCTAAAATGTCATCCGTAATAAATAAAGTATCCAACATACGAACAGCCCTCTTGAGAACGGCCTTTGGAACTCCTCCATAGAGATATGCGGAGACAAACATATTTACGTCCAACACCGTTTTCATTTTTTACGTCTCTCTTTGCGGATAATCTCCATAACATCTTCCTCGGTATATCCCTGCTCTGCCATTTTTCGACCCCACGCGTCAAATCCCTTGGCGCAAAGCTCCTCAAATTCCTTTTCTCGCAGATAAATGTCTATCGCCCGATTTACAAATTCTTCACGGCTCAAATCTTCTTTCTTAGCAAATTTTTCTGCCCTGATTAAAACATCGTCGTCAACCGTCAATACTGCCATAATATCCTCCTTTGGATAGAGAAAATACAACCATATGCCAATATAATACACGCCACTAACAAAAAAGGCGGGATTTTAACCCGCCCGGAGACTTTGACAAACGCCAAACAACGATCAATCACCGATCCCAATTTCCACTAGGTATATGCCCAGCTTCAATAAACAAATTCATTCTTGTACCAACAGTGGCTTCTTTACGATAGTTCCCACGAACAAACACCGCGTGCCCCCTGTTGGCTTGCACGTTACCATTACCATCCCTTACTGCATTGCCATTATTTGTGTTTGTGTTATAACTTGTGATAATACCACCGTTTTTAATAAAACTCCCATTGCCACCCCTAAATACACCGCCACCGTTTCCATGAGCGATATTACCTGTAATAGTACCACCACGCATGAAAAAATTACTACTACCATTATCTACTCCCACACCTCCTCCCGAATTGGCAGTATTACTAGAAATGGTACCATTAAGCATAGTAAAAGTAGTTTGGCTGCGATTAGCTACTTCATGATGTACAAATACCCCACCGCCTATTTCGCTGGCAATATTATCGGAAATAATACCACCTGTCATTGTAAAGGTGGTATGACTGTTATCGAACCCTCTTCCCCGTATACTCACTCCTCCACCGTTATTTGCATTATTACCTGTAATGCTACCGCCTTTCATAGTAAAACTTCCTCTTGGCCCCACATATACCCCACCGCCAAATCTCGCCGTATTAGCAAAGATAATCCCATCGTTCATTTCAAAAACCCCGGCAGAATCCACATGCACCCCACCTCCGTTAGTATTTTCGGTAGTACTTCTAAGATTACCGGTAATAGTCGATCCAGCATTCATTCTAAATGTTCCACCGCGCACCATAACTAACGCGTTGTTACCACTATGTCCATGCAGGGTAATGTTATTATTTAAAATGAGAGTAGTACTAGAACGCACTGTAAACATGCTGCCGTGAGATTGAAGCCTGACAGTTCGATTTGTGTGATCACCTCTGAGGACTATTGTGACGTTAATTAGATCGTCATACTCAAGCGTTTGCGGAGCGATAGTTTCATTGGCATTCGCCTCAAGAATATAGGTTGCATGACTTTCAGCATTGTTTCGTAGCCATGCTAATTTTTCTGTAAAATTAGCTCCCGGGACGTTGGTGCCCTGAATAGAGGGCGTGGTTACTCTTGCTGTACTCTGCGCGATGGGTGTCGCCCCGCTTTGCGTGGGGGTTGCTCGTACCGGAGCCGATGACGTTTGGATAGCAGCTCCGCTACTAGTTGCGGAGCTACGGGCAAGCATCGCAATCGCTGGGCCATCAGGGATGTTCCGGTTAAACTGCCCTTTTACTCTAGCAGTTTCAACATCAATGGCTCTGATTCGCAAGCGGTATATTTCGCCAATTTTGGTAACTGCACCCGAAATAATAGTTTGCGCTCCTAACATCCGTCCGACTCTTTGTGCCGATTCGTCATCCACCGCTCCAGACATCTGAAAATTCAGTTCTGCTCGAATTGCGTCAATTTGCCGCCGGTCAACCATTGAGAGTTTGCGGTCATTTACTGTATTAGCAACAAGTTCATCAATAATGTACTCCGATAATGCCTGGTAATCCGATTGAATGTACAAAATCATCAACTTGCTTCCCACCGCAAGATTGTCGTTCAGATAGTTCGATGCTTCCCGGACAGCTAAATCCAAATCAGCCAGCCCAGTCTCTATTGCCGCTGTTTGTATCGGCTGCGGCGCTGTCCGTGCTTGTGCTTGTGTTGGCGGTACATCGTTAAGTTGGGATTGGGCAACGGGGGCGGCGGGTGCTGTCCGTGTTTGTGCCTGTGTTGGTGGTGTTGTCGGCGCCTGTGCCGACAATCCTGATGTCTGTAGCTGCATACCACAAGTGCTAAATGTTATCGCAACAAATATTGTCAAAAGCAGGTTTTTCCTTTTTACTTTCATACCATACTCCTTTGTTAAATTAAGTTTAATTTTTATAAATTCCCTGATTTTATTCCCGCCAAAACCGGACGGACACGGCAGGTCCGGCCCCTACGATACCATCGCCATCACGGTATAATCCCGCTCAATATCTCACTGAACTGCCCTAAATTCCCTCTATTATTCTGCCATGCCGCGGCTATGTACACGGTTTTCCCTCGTTCCGTTTCATCAAACAGCAGAGATTTTGGTGTTCGGCTTGCCATCGTGTGCCGGTTTAGGGATTCCGGGCGTTCTGGCGGTGTGTCTAATACGTCCCATACTATGACCGCTCCGTCGTGTCTTGCCGGTTTTGCTTTTCCCGTCCCGCCTTTCACCCAAAAATCGACTACCACCTCGCGTATATTGCGCAGTATGAGTTCAAATTCGACTATTTCCGTCACCTCTATGTGCGGTGTACGTATGTTGTCTCGGTTTGGTATTCCCATGTTTACGCGGTCTCCGTCTGTTACCGGCGGCCAGTGCAGGAATCTCTGTACGAATGTGCGTATTACGCTTTCCGACCGTGCGCGGGCGTTGTTTTTTTCCGTTGTTATGGCCGGTGTGTGTGGTGTGAGTGTCGGTTCGTAGTGCTTGATCCAGTCGTCGTATGCCGCGGCAAGTTCATCTACGGTTGAAACGGGTATATATTCCCACTTCACCTGATTGATCACATCGCCTGTTCTTTCCGCCACATAGTCCACTATGTTTTTGAACCAGTTGCTGAACTCCGCGTCTCTGCGTGGTACGTAATCACTTCTTGCGCTCATTTTGCCCTTCCTTTCTTTGTTTTTGCGGTATTCCGCTGTGTTTGGGGGTCTCCCCCGCTTGTTTTTATATGCTTAACGACTTTCATTCGTACCCCCCGGAACCTCGCGGGGAACACCCCGCGCTCTGCGGGGAGCATCCCAATTTTTGGGGAACCTCCCCGCGTCATGCGGGGAACTCCCCGAACCGTTCGGGGAATACCCCGGGTCTTGCGGGGAGTATCCCAATTTTTGGGGAACCTCCCCGCGCCTTGCGGGGAACACCCCGAGCCATCCGGGGAGTTCCGCAAATCTTCCGCAGGATGGGCGATGATATTCGGGGATGGCCGCAAACTTCCCGCGGAACGGCCGATGACAATCGGGTTGGGCAGGGCGTAGTCCGGGACATGGCCGGTCGCGGTTTGGGTATGTATAAGTTGTGTTTTGGCTCGACTGTAGATTATTATAAGTATTAGCTGATTTAATACTGTATGTATTACATTTACTATGTATACATATAGTAGGGGGGGGGGGGGGGGCGGGTTTTTAGAGGGGGGAAAACGGCGTTTTTGGGGCATTGGAGGCCGTATTTGCAGCGGAAATGGCCGTTAGCGTAAATGTATAGTATATAATTATGGATGCCATGTTAGCCAATATAGCCAGTTCCATGTTTTCTGTGTTCCTTTATTATTAAAAAAAAAAAAAAAATAACGTCGTCCTACAAAAACACCGACTCGTAAACTCATCTAAATATATATTGCGGTAATTTGAATCAGGATGTTTTTTAAAACCTTTTTTAAAAAGATCCGCCTAACCCTCTG
>JAITUP010000278.1 GCA_031286265.1 Chitinispirillales bacterium
ACCTTTACCGGAAGTGGAGTTACACCACTCTATATCACACGCGCCGAACCGGCGCACAAAGATTTTGGTTTTAATCTTTTAAAAAACCTTTACCTACTGATATTGCCCCACCCATAATATATATTCAGTATGGTATTCCAATATAAACGGCAACCGACCCACACGGACTATTTTTCGGAAAGGGGCTTACTTAAGGCCATGCCCAAGAAAAAAAAAGAGATTTTGCAGCCTGAATACATGAGCCGCTTCATCTGCATCGGCGGCGCGTGCGAGGATAATTGCTGCGCTGACCCTTGGAACATTTTTGTAGACAAGAAAACTTTTCTCAAATATCGTGACGTCAAAGATCAGGAAATCAAGGCTGTCTTGGATAAGGTGGTAAAGCGCTACCGCGGCAAAGACGCGAGCGATATGCAATACGCGTCGTTCCGGCTGCGGCGTGAGGGTGGGGTATGCGCGTTCCTGACGCAGGAGCAAACCTGCTACCTGCAAGCCAAATTAGGCTACGAAAATCTGTGCGACGTGTGCGCGATATACCCCCGTCAATATAAAATAGCCGACAAAAAACTTGAGCGCGCCGCGACCATGTCATGCCCGGAAGTGGTGCGCATGGCGCTCGACAACCCCGAAGGAATCGCCTTTGAGACGATCGAAGAAGGCCCGACCACCGGGCGCATACCGGCGCGGGCGCCGTCCATAGACACAAAAAACACAAAATTCGCCGCGAAACCGGCAAAATGGTTCTGGGAAATACGCCTCTACTGCCTCTCAATACTGCAAAACCGGCTGTATACGCTAAGCCAGAGGTTCATAATCCTCGGTATGCTCTGCCAGAAACTTGACGAATATGAGAGAGAGGGGCGCGTCGAAGAAATCCCGGCGATGCTCGGACTGTTCGGCGCGGGAGTGGAAGACGGATCGCTCAAACCGGAACTCGACGCGGTGCCGGGTAACTTTCAAATACAACTGAAATTCGCCAAGGAGCTGACCGACAACAGGCTGAGATCGGAACTGGTCGCAAGCAGGATATATATGGAGTGCGTTAAGGAAACGTTAGCCGGACTCAACTTCTTTGTGGATACGCCCGCGGCGGACATTCTGGAAAAATATGTCAGCAACCGCGACGACTACGTGTCGGCATACCTGAAAGAAAAAGAATATGTACTCGAAAACTTTTTTGTTAATGAGTCTTTCATGAACATGATGCCGTTCAACACAAACACGTGCTGGGAGTCTTACCTGCATATGTGCGTACTCTACGGCATGTTAAAATTGCATTTGAACGGTATGGCGGGACACCATAAGGGGTTGACCGACGAGGTAGTTTTCAGATTGATACAGTCTTTCGCGAAAGTGGTGATACACAACAAAAACTTTATTCCCAACATGGTGAAACTAATCAAGGAAAGTGAATTTGATACGTTGGCGTGGATGACGATTTTGGTTAACGATTAGCGTATTTAGTGTGTTGATTGGCCGAGTAGTTTATTTAATCATATGTGGATTCAAAAAACCTTTAAGAGGAGGTATTCGTTATGGCGGTAAAGAAGAGTATGTTCATGGTTGTTTTGGCGGTGATGGTTATGGTGTTTGCGGCACTGGCGCAGGAGCCGGAGCGAGATCGTGCCGAAGGGAACAGGCTTATCGTCAACGGGCAGTCGCTGTTTGCTTCGGGGATGAATATCGCGTGGTCGCACGGCCAGGCCTTTGGGCAGGAGGTGGGGGATACCCCGATGGATATCAACGCGTTTACTACCCATATTAGGAATATCAGGAGGGAGGGCGGCAACGCGGTGAGGTGGTGGCTGCATACCGACGCGTCGCATTGTCCGAAGATTAACAATCAGGGGCAGGTTACGGGTATTGGGACGAGGACGATACAAAACATCAGATCGGCGCTCGACGTGGCGCATGAGCATGGGGTGATGGTAACGCTGTGCCTGTTTTCGTTTGATTTGCTTGTGCCGGATGGGAAAGGTTGGGCTCCCGGCTATAACTTGGAAAACAATCACCAATTCTTGACTGTGCCGGAAAATATTGATACCTATATTAACAACGCGCTCATTCCCATTTTAAATGAAGTTGGCAATCACCCGGCTGTCATGGCTTGGGAGGTGTTTAACGAGGCGGAAGGGATGCTTCAAGCCGAAAACTGGAGCCATGTTACGCGGAAAATATCGTTTGACGACATTCTGCGGATAACCAACCAAATCGCCGGTGTAGTGCGCCGTGAAACGAACAAAATGGTCTCCACGGGGATTAAGGACGCGAGTTATCTTCAAGCGAGCAACGCGAGAGGGTTTTATTCTACGGAGGCTCTAGTAGCCGCCGGCGGTGATAACGACGGCTGGCTTGATTTTTACATGGTGCACTACTACCCTCAGTGGCAGGGCACATCTCTCTCGCCGTTCCACAACCCCGCGTCGTTTTGGGATGCCGACAGACCTATCGTCATCGCTGAGTTCCCCGGTAGAGACTGGGGGCCGGGGACGGGATACAGGGAAACGCTGGTGGCCAATCATCCGTACGTAGACTCCGAGGCTTTGGCAAGATTGGATGCCGCCGCCATGACGGTGCCCGACGCTTTCAGATATGCTTTCAACAACGGTTACGCCGGCGCGTTGAGCTGGGCGCTAACGGACCCCGGCTTCGGTACAATCGCGGAAACCGGGCCCGCGTTGCAGTATCTGTACGATAATCACAAAGATGTCATCATGATTAAGGATGTGAAGATTGAAGATTTGGAAGGTGATCTAGTTATGAGGCTTGCTATCACCGACCTCCCAGTACTTACCGAAGACTGGTCGGAATTGTCGCATAATCCGAATCCGCCCTTGAGTTTCACCGGAAGGAACAATATCACTTTCGAGATGTTTGTTCAGGAAGGTAGCGGTACCAATTTAGATATAAATGTCGTGATAAAGGTGGGCGGCGGTTGGACTTGGACAGAGGGGCCGACGCTACGGCTTGCCGATTACGAGCAAGGCGAGTGGCATACCGTCACCGTACCGGTTAGTGATTTTGGTTCGGGGCTTACCGATGTCAGGCAGGTTCTGTTCCAATATGGAGCGACGGGCACACCATACAGCGGTGTTATTTTCTTTGATAACGTAAGGCTTGACAGCGATGTGATCTCCGATTTTGACGACGCGCAGGCATGGAGCCTTTCAGCCGACAACAGTGCGGTCTCTATCGTCACCCGCGCAAGCGTCGGCGGCACGGTTTCTATCAGCAACAGCCGACCCTCCACGCACCGTACCCCGCTTATGTCGGTCCGCGGCCGCCGCGGAACTTTAGAGCTAAACATAACCGGCGCCGACGTGCAGACCGTAGAACTCTTCAACCTGCGCGGCGCAAAAATCGCGACGTTGCACAACAGCGGCAGGCTAACCGCCGGCACGCATCGTTTCGCGGTGAAGGGAGTTGCGAGGCAGGTAGCCTTTGTGAGGGTTACATCGGTTGATAACAGGATGGTGATGTTGCCGGTTAGGATTCAGTAGTTTTATATGGCACGAATGACGGAAGAAGAGGCTGATGCTTTGAGTGACGAGATTGCACATACCGACATCCCGCTCGAGTTTGACGGTGAAGTCGGTATGTTTACCCGTCAGCGTGATTTAATTGATGCTTTGGATCGGGCAAGCGCGGATTACATTATGATCCGCGCCACAGCGACCAATAAAATGCCATTAGAAATTTTGAGCGAGGTAGTACATGAAAAAAATGTTGCTACCGCGTAAAACGTGGGGGACGTTGCGGGGGGTGGATGCGTAAAGATTTTTAATTAATTGTGGTTTGGAATGTTTTTTAGAGGTGTAATTATGCCGAGTATATTTGAATATTTAGGGATAGTGTTGTATTTTTATTCCAATGAGCACGAGCCGATTCATTGTCACGGTAGATGTGGTGAATTTGAGAGTAAGGCGGAATTTTATATCGTTAATGGTGAAATAACGGAAATCAAAATTAAAGAAGTAAAAGGGAAAATGCCGCTCAAAGGCACAAAATTGAAAGATTTTAAGAAATTTCTTGAAAAATATTCACAACAAATAGTTACGAAGTGGATTGATTATTTTATATACCACAAAAATGTTTCTTTTGAAAAAATAGAGGAACGGTTATGAAAATATCAGTAGAATACAAAAACGAAGACATTCCTATCACGCCTCAAATTAAACACGCTGATTTCATTGGCGCATATAGTGTTTTGCTTACATTCAGTGATGGTGCAACGCGAAAAGTGAACTTCGGCGAGTTTTTAGAAAAGTCCATGCATCCGGCAATTCGCGCGTATTTGGATGAAAATAGATTCAAGAAATTTAAAATTGAAAGTGGAAATATCGTTTGGGGCAAAAATTGGGATTTAATTTTCCCGATAGAGCAATTATACAAGGGTAAAATATCCGTTTAAGAAACAGAAACCTACAATATACCAACAAACCGAAAAACAAAGCCTCATCAAATGTTCCTCCAAACCTTAAGCCTCCTGAACTTTCGCAGTTATCCGTCTCTCTCCGTCTCGTTTCCGCCGGGCGGGGCGCTTTTTGAGGGGTTGAACGGCACAGGCAAGACTAATGTGCTTGAGGCTATTCATGTGTTGTGTACGGGCAGGTCTCAGCGCGGCGCGGCGCGTGGCGATATGATTATGCATGGGCAAGACAGCGCGTTTATTGAGGGTGAATTCTGCGGGTCGGCCGCCGCCATTGGTTTCTCCCGTGATAAGAAGGTCGTGATGAAGCGTGACGGAGTTGACATACGGTCATATTCCGAGTGGTTTGGCGAGCGGCCTGTCGTGTCGTTTGGGACTAACGATCTTGATCTTGTTTACGGTCCGCCGGAGACGCGGCGGCGGTTTCTCGACATGCTCATTTGCCAGATAGACCGCGCCTACCTTGCCGCGCTCGCCGCGTACCGTAAGAGCATGGCTTGCCGCAACGCGCTCCTTGGCAAATCAAGCGACTCCGCGCTGTTTGATATATACGAGCAGGCGATGGCGGAAAACGCCTCAATCCTTGTTTTTAAGCGTTCTGAGGCCATTGAAGAGCTTCAAAAATACCTATCCGGCTATTATGCGGAAATCAGCGGCGAGGGTGAGAATGCCATGCTTGAATATGCGCCGAAAATAAAGCAAAAAATTAGTAATTTAAATACCATTTATGAGTGGCAAAATGTATATTTAAATACTCTATCCGAGAGCCGTTCACGCGACGCTGAATTGATGTTTACGTCGCGCGGCCCGCATAGAGACGACCTGCGTTTTCTTATGAACGGCAGGCTCGCTAAGTCTTACGCGTCGCAGGGTCAATGCCGCAGTTTTGCCCTGTCTTTGAAACTCGGTTCGGTCTTGCTCATGGAGCGTCGCAGAGAGGGCGGCATGATATTTTTAGTCGACGACGCGGTCTCGGAGCTCGACCCTGAAAGAACCTCGCGCGTCTACCCGTTGCTCGAGGGCCGCGGCCAAATTTTCATCGCCACCCCGCGCTGCCACGTAAAGTTAGGAGACGGAGTGATGAAATGTGTTGTCGAACCGGGAAAGGTAACAAGCCTGTGAACCAAAACAAATTGCCGGCAAGTATCGGGGACATACTGGAAACGGTGTTCAAGGAACGTGGGTACGACGTAGTCTGCAAAGAATGGGAGGTAGTATCAGCCTGGCCTCAAATTGCAGGCAAGTACATAGCGAAAGTAACGGAATGCGATCGCGTAAACAAGGGCGTGTTGTACGTAAAAGTGGCGTCTGCGCCTTGGCGACAAGAGTTGACATATAAAATAGACGATCTCAAAGAATCAATCCTCAGAGAAACGGGATGTGATACAATAAAAGATATAGTTTTTTATTGATAACAGGTTTTTCGCTGTTTTGTGTGGGTATGGGTTGTTAGGCGATATGTTTTTGTTAGATTGCCGTAGTTGTCGGGTACAGCGATTTTGGGACTGTCTCAAAAGTCGTCATTGCGAGCGTAGCGAAGCAAACTATCCGCTTGCAACTCGGGGTATTCGATGAATAGATTGGCTTCGCCGAGATAAACAAGTTGCTTCGCTTCGCTCGCAATGACGTTGTTTTTGACTTTAGGTTTTGACTTTAGGATATCTAAGGCCGTATGGTTTTAGGGTATGGGTTTTAGCGTTGTTCGGTTTTAGAATGGGGGCGTTACGGGAGATAGGCTATGCTCGAAGTGAGTGAGGGTGTACAGTGTACACCCTGCACTATGATTGAGAGAGGGAACTTTGAGCCCCTGTCCCCAAAAGATTTAAAAGATTTTAATGTTTTGATTTTGATTTTGATTTTAATTCCGGAGACATAACAAGATGGCAGACCAGCAACAGCAATACACCGCCGACAGCATTAAATCGCTAAAAGGCCTCGAAGCTGTACGCAAGCGCCCCGCGATGTACATCGGCAGTACCGGTTCACCCGGGCTACACCACTTGGTATACGAAGTGGTCGACAATTCCATAGACGAAGCGCTTGCCGGGCACTGTTCGGGCGTTGATGTCGTCATTCTCGCCGACGGCGGCATAACCGTGAGCGACGACGGGCGCGGGATACCGGTCGAATATCATGCCGAAGAAAAAATGAGCGCGTTGCAGCTTGTGATGACTACTCTGCATGCGGGCGGGAAATTCGACAACTCGTCATACAAGGTTTCCGGCGGTCTTCACGGCGTCGGCGTATCGTGCGTAAACGCGCTTTCGGTTAAAATGACGGCGGAAGTTTTTCGCGGCGGCAAGGCCTACAAAATGGAATTTAGCCGAGGGCTGCCGACTACGGAGCTTCTCACGCTCGGCGATACCGATAAGCGCGGGACGCGGATAACGTTTTGGCCCGATCCCGATGTATTTGAAACGACGGAATACAGTTTTGACATCCTCTCGAAGCGTCTGCGCGAGCTTGCGTTTCTTAACAAGGGGATAGTTATTAAAATTCGTGACGAGCGCCCTGAGTTTGAAGGGAAAAGCCATGATTTCTGCTACCCCGGCGGGCTGTCGTCGTTTATAAAATATCTCGATGAAAACAAAGTGGCGTTGCATCCGGAGCCTATATGTTTTTCACAACAGAAAGACCGTGTGGAAGTTGAGATTGCGATGCAGTATAACGACTCGTATAACGAGAACGTTTTTTCGTTTGCGAACAATATCAATACGGTAGACGGCGGTACGCATTTGTTTGGGTTCAGAACCGCGCTGACCCGCACCATCAACAATTATATTGAGGCCAACAATCTTCTCAAGAATAACAGCAAAGTTGAAATAAAGGGTGAAGACCTGCGCGAGGGGCTAACGGCCGTTGTGAGCGTCAAGCTGCCTGATCCGCAATTTCAGGGGCAGACAAAAGCGAAGCTCGGCAACTCCGACATAGCGGGTATAGTGAGCGCGTCGGTTGGTGAAATGCTCGGTACGTTTCTTGAAGAGAACCCTATAGTCGCTCGAAAGATTGTCGACAAGTGCGTCAACTCCGCCATAGCCCGCGAAGCCGCTCGCAAGGCGCGGATGCTTGCGCGGCGGAAAAATGTTATGGACGGCGCGGGTTTGCCCGGCAAGCTCGCCGACTGTCAGGAACGCGATCCGTCCAAGTGCGAAATTTTCCTTGTTGAGGGAGACAGCGCCGGAGGCAGCGCCAAGATGGGGCGCGACCGCAAATTTCAAGCGATACTGCCGCTCAAAGGCAAGATACTGAACGTGGAAAAATCGCGGATAGACAAAATCATATCGCACGGTGAAATACAGACGATGATCCACGCTTTCGGCACGGGTTTCGGATCGTTTGGAGATGAAGACGGGTTTAATATAGACAAGCTGCGCTACAGTAAAATTATCATAATGACAGACGCCGACGTAGACGGCGCGCATATCCGCACGTTGCTACTGACGTTCCTGTTCCGCCACATGCCCAAGTTAGTAGAAAACGGAAATGTCTACATAGCCCAGCCGCCGCTCTACAGGGTCAAAAGCGGGAAAGAAGAGCGGTATGTATATAGCGACAACGAAAAAGACAGTGTAATGAAAGAGTGGAGCGAAAAGAAAAACATCACAATCCAGCGGTACAAGGGATTAGGGGAAATGAACCCCGATCAGCTCGCCGAAACAACAATGAACCCTGAAACACGGACACTTTTACAGGTGAAGCTTGAAGACATAGTAGAAGCCGACAGAATTTTCACAATACTAATGGGCGAAGAGGTAGAGCCAAGGCGTAAATTTATTGAAGATAACGCAAACAAGGTAAAGTTTTTGGATATATAAAAAGTAACCGGAGAGATAAGTGTCAGATAAAAAAACAGTTTTACTAACCAACGACGACGGCTTCCACGCACCGGGCATAAAATGTCTATACGATGTTTTGTCGCCGCGCTACAATGTGGTTGTCGCCGCTCCTGAAAAGGAGCAGAGCGGCGTTAGTCACACATTTACGTTTATGCGGCCGCTTTCATACCGCGAGGCCGGTTCATCCGACCCTATGCCGGGTTACATCATAGACGCCTCGCCCGCCGACTGCGTGAAATTTGCCCTCAGCCATATTTTAAAAGGCAAGCTACCCGATCTTGTCGTTTCCGGGATAAACGACGGCGACAACTCCGGTATCGCCGCGTTCTATTCCGGCACGGTCGCGGCGGCGCGTGAGGGCGCGTTCTACGGCATTCCGAGTTTTGCGTTTTCCATGTTCAACAGGGGTAACCCGTTTATGATGCAATACGCGGAAATGGCGCCCATGCTTATTGATGAGATTTTAAACACGCGAACACCGCAACTCGATACGCGGGTGCTGTACAACATCAATTATCCGGCCTGCGACCCTGCCGAATCAAAGGGGTTCAAGATTACATGGCAGAGCATGGCACACTATGAAGACAGTTATACTTTGATAGATAACGAAAACCGTTCTTCGCATGGCAAGTATCAGGTTTACGGCGACAGATATAAGTTGGAAGAGTCCAACGCTTTTGACGCCCGCGCCGTTTTGAACGGTTATATAGCGATTACACCGCTATGTTTTGACACAACCGCGCATTGGATGATGCCATATTTGAGAGAACGGATTGAGGAGGGTATCGACTGATGGAACAGGAAATCCAACAGGAAAAAATTCTGCCCGTCTTCATAGAAGACGAAATGCAAAAATCATACCTCGATTACTCGATGAGCATGATAACCGCCCGTGCGCTTCCCGACGCCCGCGACGGGCTGAAGCCTGTCCATCGCCGTGTGCTGTTCGGTATGGAAGAGCTTGGGCTGCACCACAACAAGCCGCCTAAAAAGTCCGCGCGGCTCGTGGGGGACGTGATTGGTAAGTATCATCCGCACGGCGATACCGCGGTATACGACACCGTTGTCCGTATGGCGCAAAATTTTTCGCTTAGGTACCCCATGGTAAACGGTCAGGGCAACTTCGGCTCGATAGACGGCGACTCACCGGCGGCCATGAGGTATACGGAATGCCGGATGACGATGTTTGCAGAAGAGATGCTCGCCGATCTTGAGAAAGATACCGTTGATTTCACGCCAAACTACGATGATAGTCTGAAAGAGCCGAGCGTCTTGCCGGCGAAGTTGCCGTTTCTGCTTTTGAACGGGGCTACCGGTATCGCCGTAGGTATGGCTACAAATATGGCGCCGCATAATTTGAGCGAGATTGTTGACGGGCTTGTGATGACTATCGACAACCCGGATGTGACCGTAGACGACCTCATCAAGGTTATCCCCGGGCCAGACTTCCCCACCGGCGGCGTGGTGTTTGGGCGGCACGGCATATACAGCGCATACAGCACGGGCAGAGGCAGGGTGATAGTCCGCGCGAAAGCCGAAGTGCAAAAACTGCCGGGCGACCGCGAGGAAATCATCATCACCGAAATTCCATACATGGTAAATAAGGGCACGCTGCTTGCGAGGCTTGGCGAACTTTGTAACGCCAAAACGATTGAAG
>JAITUP010000127.1 GCA_031286265.1 Chitinispirillales bacterium
CCGACCGTAGGGTTTTAGGATACGGGTTTTAGCGTAAGTCGGTTTTAAAATGGGGGCGTTACGGGAGATAGGCTATGCTCGAAGTGAGGGAGGGTGTACAGTGTACACCCTGCACTATGGTTGAAAGAGGGAACTTTGAGCCCCTGTCACCAAAAAAGATTTTGATTTTAAAGACCTTAAAAGGTTTAAAAGACTTTGATTTTAACGTCAAGGTCAATTGCCGCCGGGTTAATACTGCTCCGTGAAGGCCGCGCTTCGCTCGCGATGACGGTCTTTTGGCATATTTTTACTAAAAACATCTGCCTAATGGACAATCTGGGATAAAAACATTTTGAGAAAATTAATTTTTTCCATTGCACAATATTGTAACATTGTATTATACTACTATGCAGATGTGCCCATGAAACACGGGCGACGCGCCATATAAACACGAGTTATGTCGTACATCAAAAATACTTAAAATGGGATGTGTACTATGGAGTTGGAGCAAATTATTGACGATATCGCCGCTGGCGGGCGTAGTGCGTCTTTGCTTATTCAAAACCAGCCAACGGCCGCTATAGACAAAGCGCTGTTAGCTATGGCCGCTTATCTTGAGTCGGAGAAACCGCGTCTACAGGAAGAGAACCGCAAGGATCTTGACGCGGCCCGTGCCAAAGGCCTGTCCGCCGCCATGATCGACCGGCTGACACTTTCGGATAAGACGATAGGAGCGATGATTGGCGGGTTGAAAGAAGTCGCCGCGCTTGAAAGCCCTGTTGGGGAGATTTATGAAGAGCGCGTGAGGCCTAACGGGCTGACGATTTGCAAGATGCGCGTGCCTATCGGAGTGATTGGGATAATTTATGAATCGCGCCCCAACGTAACGGTTGACGCGGCGGCGATCTGCCTCAAGAGCCGCAACGCCGTGATTTTGCGCGGCGGGTCGGAAGCGTTTCATTCAAACAGCGCGCTGTGCGAGCTGTTTTCCCGCGCGCTTTCGGAAGCGGGGCTACCGGCGGAGACGCTGCAATTTATACCGACTACCGACAGGGCGGCGGTAGAGATGCTGCTTAAGAAAGATGAGCAAATAGACCTTGTGATTCCGCGTGGCGGCGAGAGTTTGATAAGAATGGTAGTGGAAAAATCACGCATACCCGTCATCAAGCACTACAAAGGCGTATGCCACGTATTCATATCGAAAAACGCGGATATGGGCAAGGCGCTGCCTATCGCGGTAAACGCGAAGGTCCAGCGTCCCGGTGTGTGCAACGCTATGGAAACGCTTCTACTCGACTCGGGGCTTGATTTACAAAAGAGGAAAGATATCGTTGGCGCTCTTCTCGATAAAGAGGTGGTATTATTTGGTGATGATGAGAGCCGTAAATTATCCGGGCAGATACGGGAAATCGATGAAAAATATTTGAGCGACGAGTATCTCGATTTGCGTTTGTCAATCATCACGGTAGGCGGTCTCGACGGCGCCGTCGCCCACATCAACAAATACGGTTCGCGCCATACCGACAGCATCGTTACCGAATCTGCCGAAGAAGCCGACGCGTTTGTTTCGCGTGTCGACACGGCGTCTGTGATGGTTAACGCGAGCACCAGATTTTCGGACGGCGGCGAATATGGCATGGGTTGCGAGATCGGCATATCGACAGACAAATTGCACTCCCGCGGCCCTATGGGCGTCGGAGATTTGACGACGTATAAATGGATCGTACGGGGAAATGGCCAAATCAGAGAATAGGCTTTAAAAAGGTTACCTATTAAAGTGCCGATTAACTGTTGCGCTACACCGCCCGACAACTGCACTTAGAGCAATGATGTTGCCGGACGGCGCAACGCAACAGTTAATTGGAGGATTGATAACTATGGACTTAATTGATGCAGTAAAATTTGACGGCGGCGGCCTCGTCACCGCCATCGCTCAAAACTACGCCACCGATCAGGTACTGATGGTCGCCTACATGAACCGCGAGACGCTCACTGAAACGCTTGAATCGGGCGACATGGTTTATTGGAGCCGTAGCCGGCAGACACGCTGGAAAAAAGGCGAAACGTCCGGCCACGTACAAAAGGTGCGCGAGGTTTATATCGACTGCGACGGCGACGCGCTACTGTTCAAGGTTGACCAGACATCGGCGGCCTGCCACGAAAATTATTTTTCGTGCTTCTTCAAACAAAACGTAGGCGGCGAATGGAAAATCGTCGCTGAAAAAATCGAATGAGGACCGGCGGGAATTGATTAGATTTGACGGAATCAACGAAAGTGACAAATTTAACGATCGTAGCGGCTTCGCGGGGTCGGTTGTGAGCCGGCCGCTATATTCGCCATACGTTGAAATATCGCTCGATAATATCCTCCACAATATTGCGCAAATTCGTTCCGCGTTGCCGCGAAGGGTCGGCATTATCGCGGTCGTCAAAGATTGTTCGTATGGATGCGCCAGCGTGGAGATTGCAAAGACGCTCGAGCGGGACGGCGGCATAGATTTTTTTGCGGTGGCGCGTCCGCGTGAGGCTTTTGTTTTGCGGCAAGCCGGCATCGTTAAACCGATTCTCGTTTTAGGGATGGCGGAAGAAAGCGAGCTACGATCCGGCGTGGATAAAGACGTCATTTTTACGCTGAACGATTTGAGCGACGTAGAACGTTGGAAATTGTACGATATCGACATACGCTTCCATTTAAACATAGACACCGGTATGAGCCGGATGGGGATACTTCCATCGGAAACCGATTCGATAATCGAGGCTGTTAAATCAACTCCAAGTTTATGGATGGATGGCGTATTTACTCACATGGCTTGCGCGGATGAACCCGACACGTCATCGGTAAGCCAGCAACTGGAAAAATTTACAAAATGTGTCGATAAGATTCGTAAAGCCGGTTTGTCTCCAACACACATACACTACGAAAACTCCGCGACATTTTTGCGTTTCCCATCAACAAACTGCACTCTCGTACGCCCGGGAATATCGCTTTACGGCTGCAAGCCGGATCCCGCGCAAAATTTTGACATCAACTTAAAACCCGTGGCTTCGCTGATTTCCCGCGTTGCCAAAATGAAAAAAGTTCCGGCAGGCACACCCGTGTCCTACGGCTGGAATTACGTAGCGCCATCCGATACCTGGATAGCAACCATACCCCTTGGCTACGCCCACGGCCTCCCGCGTTTTTTGAGCAATAGAGGTATGGTGTTAATCAACGGAAGCCGCTATCGCATAGCCGGAAATGTGACGATGGATTATATTATGGCGGATGTCGGCGCGAATCCATCCGTGTCGACAGGAGACGAGGTTGTGGCTATCGGTTCGCAAGGCGATGAAACCATCACGCCGGACGACATCGCGATTATCGGCGGCACGATAGGGTATGAAATCATCTGCAATTTGGGGACATCGATACCAAGATTTTATACACGTAACGGTGAAACGGTTCACCGTGACTTTGGGGTTATTCTATAAACATTACTATTCTTTCGGCGTGAACTCAAATTCCTTGATGCAATTAAAGTGACTCCATCCCTCGGCGGCGCGATAGATGTTTATGCTGTCTTCCGGGACATAGAGGCAAGCGTTCGAAGGAAGATCGTCGAATATCCTCGGGCCAATTTCGGGTGGGACAGGATTCAAGCTAATGACAGAAGCCAAACTTATGCAGCCAAAAAACGCCTCGTCTCCAATAAAATTTACACCGTCTCCAATCGTTATAACTCTCAATTCGTGGCGATCTCTAAACGCGCTTTCCCCTATAGATACCACGCTGTTAGGAATCGTTATTGAATCTATAATTGGCATATCCGTAAGCATTCGTGACAATGGTCCACTAGGAGAAATAAACGCTCCGGCTCCAATATGTGTTACGCCTTCCTCAATCACGAAATTGGAAATCCAGTGACAATGCCACGGCGGTACCCCGACATATATGCCATAATCTTCCATCGCCCCAAGTCCGCTGACAGTGAGTACTCCATTTTCGTTTAATCTGACAGTTGTCGCACCGGATTCCCATTGTTGGTTTGATGGTGGGGAAATGATGCAACCCACCTTATCTGGTGAAATAAATGACAAAGTCGTCTCCATCGTACTTGCCTGTATCGCAACAATCTGCAAGATTACTGCGATAGCAATTTTTACGCGTGTTGATTTTTTCATCACTAGCGGCCCTCCTCTCCAAGACCATTTAAAACCTCTGGCTCGCGCGGTACCGGGGCGACGGTGGGAAACCCACCGTCCGCCAATATCCAAATCACCTCACAACCACCGACGACGTAAACCGCTGACCATTCGCCACGTCCCTCATTTCAACAAAATAACGTCCCGCTGAAATCCGGTTTAGCGAGAAGCTGCCGCCATTACCTTCGGTGGTGAAGCGGGCCATTGTCCTTCCCCTTATGTCAATCAATCGCACCTGTAAATTCGCGGGAGACGATGTCCGCACGTTTAGCGTTCGACCGCGGACGGTTGCCGTCGGGGCGAGACGATTTCGGTTGACGCCACGGGAAGCAATATCTCTTGATATTGAGAC
>JAITUP010000193.1 GCA_031286265.1 Chitinispirillales bacterium
CCCGCCCGTATGGTTTTAGGATACGGGTTTTAGCGTAGGGGCGGGTTTTAAACCCGCCCTTGGTTTTAAAATGGGGGCGTTACGGGGGCGGAGCCCCTGTCCCCAAAAAAAGATTTTGAATTTGAATTTGATTTGGATTTTGACATTAAGGTCAATTACCACCGGGTTAATAATTCCACTTTAAACCCGAATTTTTCGTTAGTCTATTTTCTTAAACTTTTTTAAAAGGTTTTGATTTTCATCATTTTTTGTATTATATTTAGTTTATAGACACCACCCCAAAGGAAGCCAAATTATGAGCGAACGCACCATCATCTCATTCGACTACGCCATAAAAACCATACTACGCGACAAGGCCAATTTTGACATTCTCGAAGGTTTCCTAAGCGAACTCCTGAAGCGCAAAGTCACCGTCCTCGATATCCTCGAAAGCGAGAGCAACCGACGGCTTAAGGGCGGCAAGACCAACCGTGTAGACCTCAAAGCCAAGATCGACAACGGCGAATTGGCCATATTTGAGATCCAATTTGCCGATCAGGTAGACTTTTTTGGTAAGATACTCTACTCATCAAGCAAAGCAATTGTAGAGCAGATAGGAAAGGGTAAGAAATTTAACATAAAGAAAGTTTATTCAATAAACATAGCCTACTTCAATTTTTCGAACATTAAACGCGAATACCTGTTCCACGCCGACATGCTCAGCTTCAAGGGCATGCACTACAGTGAACAAATCCCATTCGCACAAAACGACGAATTAGCGCCGCCCCCGCTTTCAAAGAAGTACATCCACCCCGAATATTATCTCATCCTGCCCAACATGTTCAGCGAGCGAATAAAGACCCGATTTGACGAATGGATGCACATTTTGAAGAACTCTACGGTGAAAAAGGGTTTTAAGGCGAAAGGTACGAAGCAGGCCGGTATAAAATTAGACGTTTTGAAGATGACAGCGGTTGAGCAGAAGATCTACGAGAAGTTTCTCATGGACAGGCAGAGCATAGACTCCGCCATGTGGACAGCGGAGGTGAAAGGTCGGGCAGAAGGCCGTGCCGAGGGCGAGGCAATAGGAGAAAGAAAGGGAAGCGTCAACGAAAAGATGAAAATTGCCAAAAAATTGAAAAAAACAGGAATGGACGCAAAAACGATAGCCCTTGTTACAGAATTGACAATGGACGAAATAAAAAAAATCAAATAACAATCTCAGTAATGGAAAATTTGAGATAAACAAGGCAGTTCGGTTCTCCCGCACTAGGCAATTTTTTCCCTATCAAGCGGCAAAATATTCCTACTAATGCTTTACCGATGGATAAAATTTCCCTCCCTTTCGAATAAACCCCTCCTATTTTTCACTGAACCTACAAAAATTTTGGCGGGAAATCGGCAAAAATTACCAAAAACATGCAAAAAGGTTAGTTTGGCACGAAATTTGCAGGATTCTTAGTATTAAAGATGGCGCGCTGCCATCGCCAACTGTCAAAAAAAGGGATTGAGCCATGTTAAGCCAAGCGATTTTGAACAAAACGAATCTTCCGGTCGTCACCAGCGCGATGAACGCGGCCATGTTGCGGGCCCGAGTTCAAACTAACAATATTGCCAATGTAAACACTCCGGGATTTACGCGGGTTGACGTAAAGTTTGAAGACGAACTGCGCCGGGCGCTCGACAGAACACGGTTGCAGGGAACGCGGACAGACGGCGGGCACATGAAAATCGGGCGGCTGAATTTGTCGGATGTCGGGCCGACGGCGTATAGACCCTATGACCCTACACTACCGAGCGGAGTAAATAATGTAGACATAGATACGGAAATGGCAAAGCTCGCTGAAACGCAGATAATGTACAGCTATCTGCACAAGTTTCATCAGGGAGCGTTTAATAAATTAAACTCGGCCATACAGGCCAGGGCGATTCAATAATCGCGGGGACGGGGCGTTGCGCCCGGTTCTTAACGTTTAGAAATAACATAGGGAGGAGATAGAAATGTCATCAGTAGGCGGAATATTTTCGGGTCTTGAAATCAGCGCGTCCGGCATGAGGGCGCAGCGTATACGGCAGAATACGATCTCGACGAACCTCGCGAACGCCGAGACGACGCGGACGCCCGAAGGCGGGCCTTTTCGCAGACAGTACGTAGTGCTCGACGCACAGTCCAACAAGCGCGATACCAGGATTCTGAACGCAAGCGTCGCGTTGCACGGCACATCCACGCGCGGCAACCACATGCCGATACCGCCATCGAACTTTCCGAGAGACGAGAGGTTTTTCGGGCGCGGCGTAGAAGTCGGCGAGATCAGATCGGACTCAAGGCCGCCAAGGCTTCAGTATGATCCGGGGCATCCCGACGCGGACGAAAACGGATACGTGGCAATGCCGAACATTAACGTCATAGAAGAAATGACGGATATGATAGCGGCGACAAGGGCATACGAAGCGAACGTTACGGCGTTCAACGCGATTAAGAGTATGTTGATGCAGACGTTGCAGTCTGCGTGATATTGAGGTGCCGATTAGATATTACGC
Source organism: Chitinispirillales bacterium (assembly GCA_031286265.1). GTDB lineage: Bacteria > Fibrobacterota > Chitinivibrionia > Chitinivibrionales > Chitinispirillaceae > GUT77. Next base: position 2,521 of record JAITUP010000193.1, read on the forward strand.
CACACCGCCGGACGGCGCGGCACAATATCTAATTGAGAATTAAGTGAGTATACTATGGGTAGGGTCGGCTGTTTTCGGTCGCCCGCAAAAAACGGAGAAGAGAAAGATGTCAATTAACGGTATAGGCAATTCCGCGGCGTCATGGGCGCAGTTTGTGAAGTTGACGCATGCGGCGCGTGAGCGTAGCAGTGGGCTGTCGGCTGACAGCGCGAGAGTTGGCAACGCGACATCCGCGCCGCAAACGGCAAATTCCGTTTCATTCAAGCGCATCGCCGATGTATATTCATCATCGGCAAAGCAACCGGCGCAGAATGTGCAGACTTTGACGTCTTTACAAAATGAAATGACGAATCGCAGAGTCGTGGGCGGTCAGTTCGACACTTACGCGTAACAAGAAGGAGCAGATATTATGCAGGGCATCGAATCAATTGGTCCGGTACAGGGCGGAGCGTTTCCCCGTAAGGTCGTCCCTACGTTCAATCAGGGAGCAAGCGGAGCCTCGTTTAAGGATATGTTGAGCGGGTTCATGAACGATGTTAACCAGTTGCAGAACAAGGCCAGTGAATCGGTACAGCGTCTTGCGGCCGGCGAAATCACCGACGTGAATCAGGTTATGACGGCGTCCGAAGAGGCGAAAGTCGCGTTTAACCTGATGATGGAAATGCGAAATAAGGTCATGGAAGCGTATCAAGAAGTTATGCGCATCCGACTATAAATATATAAATGTTGAAAACTTGTTGATTTTTTTATGGCGACGATGTATAATTGATATATAATTATATTTTTTGCTACCTCGAGCGATTTCCGGCGCGCCCTGAAGCGCCGCCGCTCCCGGTAGCATGGGCGAAGGTTGACTCAGGAGCGAGATCATGTCCGATTTTTTCAAGCAGTTGATTGTCCAGTTTTCCGCGATATGGCAAAAACTGTCGTTTCAGCAAAAACTCATCACCACGTCTCTTGTGGGCTTTACTCTGCTCGGGCTTATCGGTCTGCTCGTCTTCACGCACACATCCGGCGGCGGGGGCGACGGACAGGGTTCCGGGGGAATGCGGGTGCTCTACTCCAACTTGGACGTAGAGGAAGCCGCGGCGGTTGTCGATCAGCTCAACAGGGGCGGCTACAGGCATAGGCTCGAAAACAACGGGCGCGATATTATGGTCAACCCGAGACAGCTCTACGAAATCCGCATGGCGCTTGCCCGCGAGGGTCTGCCGCGCAGACGCGGGGTTGGGAATGAAATATTCGACAAGACAAATTTGGGAATGACCGACGCGGTCCAAAGGCAAAACATCCGGCGCGCGCTTGAAGGCGAACTCCAGCGCACCATTGAAGACCTGGAGGAAGTGAGATCGGCGCGTGTGCATATCGTTACTCCGGAACACTCAATATTCCTCGATCAGCAAAGAGACGCCAAGGCCTCGGTGGTGATACGCCCCGTGCTGGGCCGCGAGTTGTCCAGAGACCAGATCCGCGGCATCACCCACCTCGTTTCATCGAGCGTAGACGGCCTCAGGCCGCAGAACATATCCATTGTAGACATAGACGGCAAGCTACTCTCGAGCCCATTTGCCGATAACGAAACGGCGATGGCGTCGTCGCAAAACAGGGAGTTGCAGCAAAACGTCGAGCGCTACCTCGAGAACAAGGCGACCCAGATGCTCTCCGGCGTACTTGGACAGTCGAGAGCGATAATCAAAATCGCCGCCGATCTTGATTTCGATCAGGTTGAAAAGACCATAGAGACGTTTGATCCCGAAAGCCGTGTGGTACGTTCGGAAGAGCGGCAGGACGAAAACACGAAAAACGCACCCGACGGCGATCATCAGCGCGAACGTTCGCTCACGAACTATGAGATTGATCGGACGCTTCAGCGTGTGGTGCAGGAAGTCGGCAACATCAGGCGGCTCACGGTATCGGTGGCGGTCGACGGTCGTTACGAGCCCGGCCCCGAGGGTCAGCGGACATTTATTGAGCGCGGTGTCGACGAATTGCAAAAAATTGAAGAACTCGTCAGAAACGCGGTCGGCTACGATTTGGCGCGCGGTGATTTGATTACCGTAGCCTCGTTGCAGTTTGATAACGATAACGAATTTTTGCGTTTGAGGATGCTTAACGAAGAGAGGCGCGAGCAGCAGGCTCTTTACATTAAACTCGCCCTTGCGCTCATTGGGTTTATCGCGTTTTTGTTCCTGGTTCGTTCCATAGCCAGAGCGATTACCGAGGCAATGAACCCGCCCGTACCTTCACTTGAGACTCTCGGCCTCGAAGATTTGGTTGAGGAAGAGGAGCCGCTAACGGATGATATGATGCGTGCGCAGGCGATTCTTGAGAAGGTAGAGCTTCTGACGGCCCAGTCGCCGGCGAACATCGCGGCGATAATCAGGCAGTGGCTTGTGGAAGGGGTTGTGGCGAAAGATAAATAAAATTAAATATCATCGCCGCCGTATATTATTATTAAGGTACCGATTAACTGTTGCGCTACACCGCTCGACAACTGCACTTAGGGCAGTGATATTGCCGGACGGCGCGACGCGGCAGTTAATTGAGGGACTAATATGTTCTGTAAATTAACACTGGTATCGACATACCATAAATAGAGAGACCCGCATGGCGAAAAAGGAAAAGAAAAAAAGAATCAAGAAGGTGGAAGAAGAAGAAAGCGCTATCACTTCCGCCCAGTTAGCGGCCATGCAGAAGCAGAAAAAAACGGCCAACATCGCCAATATCCCAGGCCCGGTCAAGGCCGCCATAGTGATGGTCGCGATGGGAACCGATGCGTCGAGCAAGGTATTTAAAGTCCTCGACGATGCCGATATAGAACGCCTGTCAACCGAAATCGCCCGCTTGGAAAACATAGCTCAAGACGTGCGCGAAGCGGTACTCGAAGAATTTCACAATCTCGCGCTTGCTCATCAATACATCGCTCAGGGCGGTCTCGATTATGCGCGTCAAGTTCTTGAAGCGGCGCTCGGTCCCGGCAGGGCAAACGAAATTTTAGAAAAAGTACAGCAAAAAATCCGTACCACCGGCTTCAACCTGTTAGAAAATATCGATCCTAAGCAGCTCGTCAACTACATACAAAAAGAACACCCGCAGACCATCTCGATTTTGCTTGCTCACATGGGAGCGGCCAACGCCGCGGCTGTCATGTCGGCGCTGCCGCAACCGTTGCAGGTAGACGTGGCGACGCGCGTGGCCACAATGGAAAGCATATCGCCGGACACGCTGTCACAAATAGAAGAGGTGCTTGTCATGCAGATAAAAACGCTTTTCGGAGGAGACGTTTCGGAAATCGGCGGTGTCAAGGCGGTCGCTGAAATTCTCAACAACGTTGACCGCAGCACCGAAAAGAACATTATGGGCAATCTCGAAAGGGAGAACCCGGAACTCGCTACCGAGATCAAAAAACTTATGTTCGTTTTCGAAGACACGATGCTGCTCGACGATCGCTCAATGCAGCGTCTTCTCAAAGAAGTCGACACAAAGGAACTCGCCATGGCGCTCAAGGGCGCGTCGGAAGAATTGCAGGAAAAGTTCTTCAGAAATATGTCGTCCCGCGCGTCCGAGATGATAAGAGACGACATGCAATTCATGGGCCCAGTGCGCCTGAAAGACGTGGAAGAAGTCCAGCAAAGAATTGTGGACGCTATCCGCAGGCTCGAAGAAGACGGAGAAATTATTATCAGCGGGCGCGGCGGAGACGATAATGTTGTTGTGTAAACAAAATTTGATACAAAAATAAAATCAATACTCATGGGGAGGTTGTCTCAACAAAAGCCTGTAACAGCGTCATTGCGAGATAAACAAGTTGCGAGCGAAGTGAAGCAACTTGTTTATCTCGCCGTAAGGCAATGACAGCTTTTGAGACAGTCCCCCGCTACATTTTTTATTATGAACGAAAATCGTGAAGAAACAATCGTCAACGAGAGCGTCTCGGTTCTTTTGGACCAACTCCTAAAAGCCGAAGACCCCGCAACTATCGGCATACGGCGCATATTACGCCACAAAGTGGATGAAAGCAACGCCTTCCCGCTAAAAGCGCCGGAAGTGGAAACATTCGACTCGTCCGGGAAAACCGACAAGGGTAAAAGCAGCAAAACGGCAATATTCAACGAACAGGAACGCGCCTACCTCGAGCTCGAAAAAAAAGTGCGCGAACTGGAACGCACATTAACGCAGGAAAAAGTAGCCGCCAAACGCGCGGCGGCGGAAAACCTCGCAAAGGGAAAAGAAGAAGGATTCGCGGAGGGAGAAAAAAAAGGATTCGACGATGCCGAGAAAAAATTCAACGCGGAAATCGCAAAACACAAAGAGCAGATGTCAAAATATTTCAAACAAATCGAAAACTCAAAAAAAGAAATGATCAACGGGCTCGATCATATCCTGCTGAAATTTTGTATGGAATTGACAAAAAAAATCATAACATGTGAGTTAACGACAAACCCGGACATCGTTCTCGCCGCGATTAAAAAATCACTCTCCATGATAGCCGAACGTGATAACATATTGATTCGCGTAGCCCCCGGCGACTTTGAAACCGCAAGCGGGAACAAAGATTTTTTAAGCACGGTAACGGAACGCCTGGAAAATGTGCGAATAGAAGAAGACGCGCGCATAGACAAGGGCGGCTGCATAGTAGAATCCAACTCCGGCATGGTCGATGCAAGGCTCGGAGTGCAATTGGATGAAATAGAAATACTGGTAGAAAAAGCGTGGGAGTCGTCGGATGCCTCTTGAAACATCAAAATAAAAGTCAAAGTCAAAATCTTTAAAAGCTTTTTAAAATCTTTTTTGGAGACGGGGCCCGAAGTTTCCTCTTTCAATCAAGTGGCAGGATGTAGCACCCCAAACCCGCAAGAATGAACATCGCTCTATCCATTCAAACGACCCTTTGTTGTCCCAAACATTACGGAGCGGCGTCAGGGGGTTAGGCGGACCTTTTTAAAAAAACGGTTTTTATTTTAAAAAGAATTAAAAAAAATAAAGAGAATTAATGAATAATTTAGGTTAAAAAAGCCACTCACATCATGGCCATGTATTATATTCCATAGCGTTCGGTACAATTCGTACAATAATCACAATCATATAAAAAAAAGGAGAACCAGGTATGAAAACACTGAATTTTGTGGGTAGCGGCGGCAAGAAAGCGTGTTTGTTTTTTGCCATGATAGCGGCGGCTCTGTTCATGTTCGTTTTGGCAGGCTGCAGCGACGACGATAAATCCGGAGGCGGCGGATTTATCAACACCACCGATACTCGGCTTGTAAACGCGGCCGATGAGGCATGGATTAATGAGCTGGGGATAGGTTATATCTTCAAAGCGAGTATGACTTATCAGGCAATTTTGGAGTATGATGGCGCATGGGTAGAATCCGGTACCGGTACGTGGAGCACAAGCGATAATTCACTGATTTTGAACGGGTTACCTGGACTGCCATACGCCATATCTGCCGATGGCGATACTTTGACATTTAACAGTCTTGTTTACACAAGGCAACATATTGAGACGATTGAAGACGGCGGTGAATTGGATACCCGTCTTATAAACGCGGCCGATGAGGCATGGGTTAATAATGATGACGGGGTGGGCTACATTTTCAAAGCGGATACGACTTATCAGGCGATTGTGGAATATGATGACGCATGGTTAGAATTCGGTGTCGGTACGTGGAATACAGTCGGTAATTTACTGATTTTGGACTATCTTGGGCTGCCATACGTCATATCCGACGATGGCGATACTTTGACGTTTAACAGTCTTGTTTACACGAGGCAACATATTGAGACGATTGAAGACGGCGGTGGATTGGATACCCGGCTTATAAACGCGGCCGATGAGGCATGGGTTAATAGTGGTGACGGAGTGGGCTACATTTTCAAAGCGGATACGACTTATCAGGCGATTGTGGAATACGGTGACGCATGGATAGAATCCGGTAGCGGCACGTGGAATACAATCGGTAGTTTTTTGATGTTGAGCAGTATGGGACACTCATACACTATGTCCGATGATGGTGATACTCTGATATTTAACAGCGTCATTTATATAAGGCAATACGTTGAGGTGGTTGAGAGTGACAGTGGGTTGGATGCCCGGCTTGTGAACGTTGCGGGTGAGGCATGGGTGGATGATTGGCTAGCCGGTGAGCGTGAAGGTTTTATTTTGCAATCGAATGGGCGGTATATGTGGATTGTCGATATCCTCATCGATAATTCCGACGATGTCTTTTGGGTTGCGTTAGAAACCGGCACATGGCACACTGATAACGGTGTGTTGTCACTCATTGACGATAATGGCGAGGTATTTGAAGATTCGTATACCGTATCCGCTAATGGCGATATCTTAACCGTATTTGACCTTACTTTCACAAAGATGGAAGTTGGGGAGGTAACTGACCCGAATATAGAATTTGACAGCCGTCTCGTGACCGGGCTTGATAAGGCGTGGGTGCTTATTTGGGACGACGGCGACCGCGACGGCTACATCTTGCTCGAAAACGGTATAGGCATAAATATTGATGATTACTACGAAGGATCATCCGGTAATTTTGCTGTCTATTCGGTTGGCACATGGTCTGTGGATAGAGGTAGATTAGTATTTGATTATCGCGGTGACGGCAGTTGGGTGGAAGACTATCCCTACACAATACAGGGCGATGTTTTAATATGGGGCGGCGTGGAACTCATTTTAACTGATATTGATATCGAAATACCTGTGGCAAAATCACGCGACGATGTCAGGCCGCTTCAGAAAAAATTATCCAAGCCCGACACAAGGTCAAGCGCCGCGTTTCCGGTAAGGCCACGTCGAGACAGGGGTAATTCATGGCGATAAAAAGCCGGTCGCTGAGATATCTACTAATAGCTATTGCCCTATCCACAGTCTTCGCGGCGCAAACCGCCGCGCAGACTGTTCCTCATACGATACAGACATTTGAGCAGCTCGCGCAAATCGGGAAGCCCGGCTCATCGTACCGGCTAAGCGATAGCTACGTGCTTGTCGCAAACATCGACGCGTCTATGAGCCGCGTGATGAACGACAGGCAGGGATTCGAGCCTATCGGCACATACGCCAACCCGTTTACCGGGACGTTTGACGGGCAGGGATATAGCATTACCGGGCTCTACATCAATCGTCCGCAGCTTGGGCATGTGGGGTTGTTTGGGCACATTGACCGAGGCGCGTGGGTTCGCAATCTTGGCGTTCTCGCGGATGTGGTATCCGGCAGTTTTGCGGTGGGCGCGCTTGCCGGCGGCAATGACGGCACGATCACAAATTGCTACTCCGCGGGCAGCGTGCGAGCGGGACGGACGGAGAGTAACGTTGGCGGGCTCGTGGGTGTAAACGGCGGAACGGTGAACAGAAGCTACTCGGTGGCATCGGTATTCGGGCAGGAAAATGTCGGCGGCTTGGCCGGGTTATTAGTCAGCGTTACTCAAGGGGCGATAAACGATAGCTACGCGGGGGGAATGGTATCGGGGGTGAGCAAAGTGGGCGGTCTGGCGGGTTATGTCTTTGGCGGGCAAATCACAAACAGCTATGCGTTTGGATGGATAAACGGCGTAAGCCGGACAGGCGGGCTCATAGGCGCGGACTACGGCAGCGACGCCGCCAGCCACAGGTCGATAGGAACGGTGAGCGCACGAAACAGCGCGGGCGGCAGCATACAAGCGGCGGCGGTTACCAATTCTTTTTGGGACATAAACACTACCGGGCAATCGGCATCGGCAGGCGGGGTTGGCAAAAACAGCGAAGCGATGAAGCGTAGAGACACATACACCGGCTGGAGCCTCGACGGCGGCGTGTGGACGCTTTCGGGAAATGTTAACGCCGGATATCCGAGCATAAGCGGGCTACCGGCAATTTGGGTTATATACGTATCATCCCTCGACGATTTAGCGAGAATCGGAAAAGAGCCGGGGTTCCCGATAGACGGATACTATATGCAGACCGGGGATATCGACGCGTCGGCGAGCCGGACGATGAACGGCGTGGAAGGGTTCGAACCGATTGGCTACGCAAACGGTTTCACAGGGACGTATGACGGCGGCGGATACAGGATAAGCGGCATATACATCAACCGCAAAACCGACATTACAACGCCTATCGGTTTCTTTGGCGGAGTAGGTGGAAACGGGGTGGTAAGGAGGGTTCATCTTGAGTTGGACACTATAGTCGGCATAGGAACGGTAGGCGGATTGGCGGGGACCAACGAAGGCGTTATCGTTAGCAGTTCGGTGAGCAGGGGCGGTGTAACGTCGGCGGGCGTAGTGACTCTTCCCGGCGGCATGGACTCACCCGGCATAGTGGGTGGATTGGTGAGCGTAAACTACGGCGGCGTGATAGTGGATTCCCGTATTGCCAACGGAGTCGTGAGTATTTCGGGCGATGGCACGATGTTAGGCGCGGGCGGATTAGTGGGGTGGAGCAGTGGAGATGGAATTATCGCGTGGTGCTACTCCACCGCAGTCGTAAACAGCGATACAGAAGGAGCTTTCGCGGTAGGCGGCCTAATCGGTCTCAATGAGGGCATGATTGCCGATAGCTATGCTACCGGCAGGGCAAGCGGAGCCCATCGGAATATCATAGGCGGTTTAGTGGGGTGGAATTTTGGAGCTCATAGCGCTTCAATCACAAGAAGCCGCTCCGCGGCGACAGTAATCTCGGTTGGCAGTTCCTTTATAGGCGGTTTGGCTGGGTGGAACATCGGTAGAGTGTCGGACAGTTACTTTGAGGGAAGCGTGTTCGTTGGTGATCCTGATGGTAATAACGATGAAGAAACCGCACATGGCGTGGGCGGTTTAGTAGGTGTGAACGATGTAAACGGAATCATTGAAAGAAGTTACTCCACCGGCCCCGTATCAAGCGGTGGATTTGGGATAGGCGGTTTGGTGGGTGTCAACATGGGCAGAATTACAGCCAGTTATTCTACCGGGGCAGTCTTTGGGATTGTGGCTGTGGGGGGCCTTGTAGGCTCCAACTCTTATGATGTAGAATCCGGGAGCGTGGGGATTATCGAAAGAAGCTTTTCAATGTCAACCGTACAGAGTTCAGGTGGCCGCCGAGTGGGTGGTCTGGTCGGTGTTAACGGAGGCAATATAAGTGAAACTTATTCTACCGGGCTTGTGATTAACGTAGCCGGAGAAAGCGCGGAAGAAACAGGCGGCCTCATTGGCGCCGTTTATTATGGCTCGGTTACATCCTCCTATTGGAATACAACCACTTCCGGTCTGAACATATCGGCAGGCGGCTCCGGCGCGATGGGTAGAACTACCGTGCAAATGAGACTCCAAAACACATACGTCGGCTGGAACTTCGCTACCCACTGGGCGATAGACCACAATGTAAATAGCGGTTACCCGTATCTGCGCGGCAACGTCGGCGATCATCTAAGAAAACAAGCGGAGCAAGCGTCTTTTCACACCGCGACAAACGCCGCCGTAGTAGCGCCGCCGAGAATAAACGTAAGAGGAAAAACGATAAGCATCGCCGCCGCCTCAGATATGAGCTTACAAGTCCGCGTGATTGATCTGAAAGGCAGAACCGTCTATCGTACCAACGTAAGCGTAAGCGGTAACAATAGCGCAAGATTACAACTGAACAGCGTATCGGCAGGCCGCTATCTTGTGGAAATACGTGACAGCGCAAGATTAGTCGGCAGATCGTCGGTGATGTTGAGATGATGGCAATTCGTATCAACAAAAAACGATTGGAAAATTAGCTATGAATAAGGTCAACAAAGTTTTGATTACATTGATGTTCGCGGCAATGTTTTTGCCGTTACAATTCGTTCAAGCCGAACCGCTTGCGGATGCGAACGGCTCCCCGGAATCTGAACCGTATGTTGAGGCCGAACCGTTTGTAGATGCGGATGATTCTAATTCCACGGATTCCGCAGTGCCCGCTCAAGCCGAACCGTCCCTGTCGATGGATGATTTCAGGCGGCCTGTCCGCGGCCCGTTATGGATGGATGATGCCGCGCGTTCCGAGCGTTATCCCACCGATGAGTGGTACATCGGCTTTTCGCGAGACATACTTGAAGACCGCACCCTTTTGGCTATTTCCCTCGAATCCATAGAACGCGACGCTTTGGGGCGGATGATAGGGAGTATCGTGGCTAGCGTATCCGATGTTTCCATCACCGCGATCAGTAGCGATATGAGGCGCGGTGGCAGGGGAGGGGATAGCGAGGTTATCACCCGTGACTATAGGCGGCGGTTAGAAGTCGTCGCGCGGGCAGAGGTTACCAATCCGTTTATAGAGTCTTGGTTTGATCCGGAGAAAAATGAAATTTACGCTTTCGCGGCCGTTCGCAAGTCTGATTTGGCTCGTTATTATGCCGATATGATAGAGTCGAGCATAAGCGCTGCCGAGCGCGATATGGAGCGTGCCGCCGAGCAAGGACGGGCAGGGGAGAGACGCCGCGCGCTTGAGACCATCGCGCAGGTTCATACCCGGCTCGAGTCGCTTGCTCATCAGATGATGTTGCTCATAGCCGTAGACGCGGCGAGCGGCTTGGAACGCTCGCAGGGCGAGCGTGTTAGCGAGCTACAAAGAATGGGCGACGCCTTGCGGTTTGAGTTCGAAAGAGAGATGCGGGTGCATGACAAAAAAATAAGAATCGGCCCAAGGCTCGCGCTTCATAACTCGTCGGTAAGCGGTTTGATATTTTCTGTGGATGATTTTGACGGGTATCGGTTTACAACCGAGCGTTACGAGAACAAAGCGCTGACCCTCACCCCGTGGGGAGTTGAGTTTGGGGCGATGGCAAATATAGACCTCTCTCATCACCTGTTCTTAAACACGGGGCTGAATATCGTATACAGAAGCCCGGTATCTACGGAAGTTAATCGAATAAACGAGTTCACGCTATCCATCCCGATACTCGCGCGTTACAGAATCAAAGACGTATATATAGAAAGCGGAGCAGCGTTTGAAATCCCATTCAATACCAAAATAAGCTGGGAAGGCATAGACCCAATTTCATACGAGCAGAGAAAGGCCGTAAACATCGGAGTCGTCATCGGCGCGGGCTATTATCTACACAGAAACATAACGCTCGACGCCAGATTTGGCATAGGTCTCAACAGTTTTGAAGAAGAACCGGGGCATACGCTTTACACGCTTGGTTTTGGTGTGAGTTATTTGCGTTAGATTCATAAATTCATAATTTCAAATTGTCCATTAGGTTAGGCCTCTTTTTAAAATCTTTTTTTAAAACCATTTTTTTAAAAAGGTCCGCCTGACCCTTTGCTATAGCCCGATATTAACCCGGCGGTAATTAACCTCAATTATTTATTGAGTTTGGCTTTGTTTTTTGGTGACGGAGTAATATCAGTAATTTTTTTTGATTTTTTTGGTGACGGGGCTCTGCCCCGTAACGCCCCGATACATAAGCCCCCCTGCGGTCCCCCATAAGCGGCGACCGCTTACGGGGGACACGTGGGCATACTATCGGGGTAAAAATACTAAAATCAAAAACAAAACCACTCTATCGACTTGTTTTGACTTTAGCATTACACCCGACCGTAGGGTTTTAGCGTAAGTCGGTTTTAAAATGGGGGCGTTACGGGAGATAGGCTATGCTCGAAGTGAGTGAGGGTGTACAGTGT
>JAITUP010000214.1 GCA_031286265.1 Chitinispirillales bacterium
TTAAGGCGGCGGAAGAATATCGTGGTGATGGTGCTTATTCTGAAATGATTCCCTTGGCAGCAAGGCTTATGGGTGATAATAAAGAACACTGGATGATATATATCATTCCAAAACGTATATTTAGAAATTTACAACATCAAGATATTTGTGACAGGGAAACAATCCGTCTCTATAACGCTGGACTTTTATTTTCTCCCAAAACAAACCAATGCTTAGACTTTTATTGTCCTATGGCTATTAGAGTCATAATTTCAAAAGAAAACGGAGAGGTTTTATATATTGGTAGATAGGCGGGCAGATTTTAGAAATAAAAAATTAATTGGGGTTTTTAAAAGACATGGGCAACAAGTATTTGAGATAAATCCTAATGACGGAAGTGAGAGATCACTTTTCGGAACTATTTAAAATCAATTTTACTGAAAAGGAAGCATTATGAGAAAGATTTTGTTACTGTTTTTAATTGTTTCATCAGCCAATATTTTTTCTGAACCGATTTTGTTTAATGAAATCAAGCAAAACTCGGAGGCAAATCGTATTTATGAAAATTTTTTTGAAAACAGATACTCGGCTCTCTATGGCAACTGCCACTTCCTACCGTGGAACTTGTATTTATTACGAAGAGAAAATACAGACTCCGTAACAGCGATTTCTGTAGCCGTTAAGGTGGCGGAAGAATGTTATGGTGTTGACGCAGAAATGATCCCTATCGCGGCAAGGCTCATGGGTGACAATAAAGAGCATTGGGCGATATATATTATTCCAAAACGTATATTTCGAAATTTACACCATCAAGATACTTATGATAGGGAAACAGCCAGCCTTTATAATAACGGATTTTTATTTTCTTCCAAAATAAATCAGTGCTTAGACCGTCATTGTCTTACGGCGATTTTAGTCATAATTTCAAAAGAAAACGGAGAAGTTTTATTTATTCAATAAACAATCTCCACTGGTAACGGCGCGAGTTTGCGGGCAATATCGGTTAGGGTAACGTGCGGCGCGGCGGTCAGGTTGCTGATAGTTCCTGGGCGGTCGAGGCTGTTTAGTTGGACGCGAGTTGGATTTATTTCGGTGATGACGTTTTTGAATAGCGCGATTTCTTCGTTTGTGTCGTTTATCCCGGGAGCGATGAACACTTCAAGCCAAATTTCGCCTTTATACTCTGCCGATAAAGATTTAAGCCCGTCTATAATTTCCGCGCAATTTATAGATGTTTCCGGTTTGTTGATTTTGTAAAATATTTCATCGGTGGCCGCGTCAAGTGATGGCAGTATTAGATCGCACGGCAGGATGTCGTTTCTTAATTGACGGTCGTTCAAAAGTGTGCTGTTTGTGAGAAGCGCGAGTTTTTGCGATGGGAATCGATCCTTTAGGTGTCTGATGATCTTCCCTAATTCGCTGTTGAGCGTGGGCTCTCCGCTTCCACCGAATGTCACGTAGTTGGGTGATGGATTGTTTGCTAAAAAATCATCAAGTTCGATGATGATATCATCAATCGGTATGTATTCTTGCCGTTTAGTCGTAAGTTCCGTGGTTGCTCCGCATTCGCAATAGATGCAGTCGAGCGAGCAAATTTTTAACGGCATCATGTCGACGCCGAGGGAGTTACCGAGGCGTCGGGAGCGGACGGGACCGTATATATGTTTGTAGTTTTTCATAAAGGTTTAAGCTTTACGTTTTAGCGCTAATCTATCTAGCGCTATCATTATCCCAATACCCAAACCGCAGAACAGTAGGGCGGGTAGCATGGTTGCGATATCTGATGGTAAAATGTTTATGTTTGTTTGGATTGTTGTGCTTTCTATCAAAGTTATGCCGCCGCCGTTTTTGACGTACTGATCCATTATTAATATACGCTTAAAAGGCCACAAGGCATAGAGCGATCCGATTACCAAGCCTATCATCAGCGCTATTGTGTCGTCGTAGAAACGCTTGTAAATAAAGTTTATGGCGCGGGCGAAAATCAAAATGCCGAGTCCCATGCCTATGGACATTATCGTTAGAAAAACAAAATAGTCAAGCTGCAATGTTTTCAGCCCGGAAACGGCGGAAATAACTTCGTGGTATTGGCCCATGAGTATAAATACCAGCGATCCGCTTAGCCCCGGCAGTATCATGGCGCAGATTGCTATAGCGCCGCTCACCGCGCCTGCCGCGAGTTCTTTGCCTGAATATCGTCCCGTATATTTCAGACGGACGCCGGATGATTCGTCTGACGACACGCCCGTTTGGCTTGCTATCCTGTCTCTGTCACGCTCGATTTTCGCTTGTGTGTTGACTGCAGGGTCGACCGAAGCCGTTAACGCTACGGTGAGCGCGATGCCGACTATGACGTGGATTATGTGGATGGGCTTTTTTACCTTTAGCATTCTCGACGACATGGCTGCCGATATGGCTATCAGCCCGAAGAAAAAGGCATAGGTATTTGTGAAATGCTGTTCGAGTAGAAATTTCATGACTCCCGAAAGCAGCAAAATGGCGAGCCCCGCGCCACTGACGAGGCTTATTAGAAATGGAATATCGAGGGCGTGTATTTGTTCAATGAAGTTTTTGCGATTTTCTTTTCGTTGATTCCCCAAAACGGAACCCAGGGCGTAACGTAAAATCGTTTTGATGCTATTAGGCTTAATGTTACTGATTGCCGTCATGCTTCTTTCATACAGCCCAAGCAAAAACAGCAACGTCCCGCCGGAGATTCCGGGAATAATATTGGCGGCTCCGACGAGGAAGCCCGAACCGGCCTGTTTTAGCCATTTAAGCATTCGTTCCACCCTTGCTGGCCAATCAGCGGTACAAACACCACTTTGCCGGCCATATATTTTATCTTAAGCCCGTCTTCCTTTTTTTCGTATACCATTAAATCCTGTACGCTCGAATCGCCGACCGGGATGACCATTATCCCGCCCACGGCGAGTTGGTCTGCGAGGGATTCCGGGGTTACCGGCGCACCGGCGGTAACTATGATTCTATCGAACGGGCTCCACTGAGGCCAGCCGCAGGTACCGTCTCCGATTTTGAAAACAATGTTTTCGTATCCCATTTCTCGAAGCAACAAACGTGCCTTGTCGCCGAGTTCACGGTGGCGCTCTATGCTGTATACACGTCGTGAAAATTGAGCCAAAATAGCGGTCTGAAATCCGGAGCCAGTGCCGATTTCCAGTATTTTCAGGTCTTTTTCATTGAGTTCGAGCAACTGTGTCATTAACGCCACGATGTATGGCTGACTGATGGTCTGACCGCTGCCGATGGCGAGCGCGATATTGTCGTAGGCACGCGGGTCGGTCACGAAGCGGTGGCGCGGAGCCTTGCGGAACGTGTCGAGTACGCGCTCGTCGGTTATGCCGTCCTCGCGGAGTTTGTCTATAAGGCGTTCACACGCGATTTTTGGATCGATCATCATAGAATTCACACCCTTATTTTAAGTATCCTTATTTGTCGGTATTTGCTAAAAGGCCGAATCGCACCCGCAACACCGCCGCAATCCAGCGTAAGGTGTCTGCAAAATGCGAAATGTGGCTCGGCCCGCCTGATAAATATAATGTCTGCACACGCACAAAGCGGATGGGAAATCGTTTCGCGGCGGCTTTTATTATTACTTCCGATTCCATCTCGAAACGGTCGCAATGTAATTTTATTGACTCAATGAATTTACGTGAATATATGCGGTAACCACATTGACTGTCTTTAATTATGTACCAAGTCAAGAGCGACAGTATTCCGGATGTCAAGCGGTTGGAAATAATCCGCGTCGGGGGCATGAAGCCGAGGCGCATGTCGCGAGCGCCTATGCACAGGCCTGTTGTCGGATGTTTTCTTGTTTCTTTGATGAAGCGGTGGATGTCGGTGGGGGAGTGTTGGCCGTCGGCATCCATTGTCAAAATCCATTTTGTTTTTTTGGTGTTGATTGGCGGTTCTCGATTATCCGCATCACTTATCAAATAATCAAACCCCGTTTTCAACGCCGCGCCCTTGCCTCTGTTAGCGTCATGCCGTAGGCACACTATGCCCATATCCGCACAATATTCAAACGTTCCGTCATTAGATGCGTCGTCAACCACACAAATAAACTCTTTGGGCACGATTTTCATCAACGAATCAACAAAAACACGCAATTGTTTGACCGATTTGTAGGACGGAATGAGGATATGCGTATCTTTCGGCCATTTGTTTTTCATGATTCTAAATTATCCTGTATCATGTTGGTGAGCGCATCCGGCGATTCCGCTTCAATCGGGTCGCTCAACGTTATAGTGATTTTCGCAAACGGAAGCGGTATCATAAATCTGTCCCAAGACTTGAGGCGCCATGCGCTTTTCGCATCGACTTTTATGGTAACCGCTGGCGCTTTGCCCATTATCGCGATTTGTGCCGCTCCCGGCTTGGCCGTCCTTCGCGGCCCTTTGGGCCCGTCCGGCGTAACCCCCATCGACCGCCCTTCCCTTATCGCCCTGACGCTCTCCCTTAACGCCGTTGTCCCGCCGCGCTTCCCCGATCCAAAAATTATTTCATGCCCCCACCGCATCGCCACATCCGCCGCGAGCAGGCCGTCTCTGCTGCGCGAAACGATTGCGGTCTTGCCGGTGTTACGGAACAGATACGAAATAACGAGCAGATTTTCGTGCCAAAAGCAATAAATTTTCGGTGAGGCTTTCGGATCAAATATGTCGACCGATGTCGGTGAGACAACCCTGAAACGCCACGTTTTGCCAAGGACGCTCGCGATTAGCCATATCAGGAAGGGCATGATTTTTTTCATTTATTCATCCATAAAGCAGGCCGCGCGCGTTTTTCTCGAAGACCGCTTCCAACTCCGCATCGCTCAGCCCGCTGCGCTTCATCCACTCTACCGATTCGCTTTGGTCGTACCACGGCGAGTCGCTGCCGAATACGATTTTCTCGCATCCGTGTTTTCGGCAGATTTGTAAAAACATCTCCGGCGGCAGCAATCGGTATATCGCGGATGTGTCGAAAAAAATATCAATCCCCGCCAAAACGTCAAAAACTTCATCCCACACTTTCCATCCGCCCATGTGAGCCGCTACTATTTTCAAGGCGGGGAAATCGGCATGAACCCTACGCAGTGCCGGTGGAAGAACGTGGTCGTTCGTAAACGGTCCCGGATCCTTGCCCGAGTGGAGCACAATGATGAGCCCCGACGATGCTAACTTTTCATACATCGGGTAGTATTTTTTATCATCAATATAAAAATCTTGATATTCGGGGTGCATCTTGACCCCTTTAATTCCGCTGCCAACGAGAAAATCAATTTCCGCTTCAAAATCTTCCAAATCCGGGTGAAGCGTTCCGAATTGTATTATGCCAGGGTATTCGGTCTCGGCGCATCCTTTGTTTATCGTTGACACTTGCGACGGTTTTGTGGCGACACCGAGGGTGACGGATAAGTCGATTCCGCTTTTTTTCATGCTTTCCATTAACCCTTGTACGGTGCCATCCGTGTAATTTTTCATGGTGATGGCCGGGGCGGCGTTGTCTATGAGTTTCTTTATGGCGCGCGGCGCGAGGTCTGCGGGGAAAAAATGCGTGTGAAAGTCAATTATATTCATGAAGATGCCGTCTTGCTCCCGTCCTCCCGGTCTTTTAGCATTTCGGCGACCTGATTCAGTTTTGCTTTTGGCTCGGATTCGCTGCAGGCGGCCTTGTTTGCCGCTAATATGCGTTGGTAGACCTCTTCGCGGTTTATGAGCACATGCTTGGGCGCGTCAATCCCCAATCTCACATGGCGGTTGTTGATTTCAACGACCTTGATCGTTATATCGTTGTTTATGCGTATGGTTTCTTCTTTTCTGCGTGTCAGTATAAGCATCAGTCGCCGTCCTTCTTGAAAATGGGTACCTGGGTGCCATAGCTGTCGTCGTCGATCAGCGCCTGTTTCCCGAGTTTCGCCGGTTTGTTGATGATAATAGGGCCGGCTAAATTTGCAGTAGAGTCTATCGGATTCTTCCCAATAGTAACTATCGCATACAGCACCAAATCGTTCAGGTTGCTTATTTCCAATTCCCAAAGCTGTTCCTTGGAGAGCTGGGGGGTATAGTCCGGAACGAAGATCAGCGGGTTTATTATCGCAAATCTCAAGCCGGCGCCGTCCACACACGCAAGCCACGAAAATGGCTCGCACTCCGGCATCGGCACAATTACGAACCGCGTATGCTCCTCAAATCCTGGTATTCCGCCGGGAAACGTGATCACATCTTCGGGCGAAAAAACCAAATTTTCGAAAAAATCCGACATTAACTTATCCTCTGCGATTGGTAACAATCCTAGTACTAATATTGTATATGGGACAATAGCATGTCAAATATTTTTTTAAGAATTTTTCAGGACAAATTGCCTCATACGCCGCTGCCAGCCCGCTCCCATGAAAAACGCTATTACCTGTTCAGCAGTTGCAATATGCTCTGCGGGGTCTGGTTTGCCTGAGCGAGCATTGCGTTGCTGTATTGGCTGATTATCTGGTCGCGCGTGATATTTATCATTTCCGCGGCGATATCCGTATCTCTCAAGAGTGATTCGTAGGCCAGATTATCTTCGCCGAGTTTTTCGATATTTTTCCATGCAAATTCAAGCCGGTTCGCGATTGCGCCGAGGCTTCCTTTGACTGAGTTGATGTATTCGACGGCCGCCGCCGCTTTATCTATCGCTTCCTGCGCGTTTTCCATGGTATCAACGCGCAAATCGTCGCCGTCTATACCGAGCGCTACCGTATTGACAGGCGGAATTTTGTGTGATATGAAATCGACATCTTTATCGCTGTTTGGGCCCATTTGTATGAAACCGCCTTTGCCTGTGCTCCACTCGCCTCTTCCGTTTAGAAGCGTGTGACCGTTGTAGTGCGTGGTTTCAGAGATGAAGTTTATTTCCGCTTTGAGATTATCGACTTCCATTGTTATATATTTACGGTCTTCATCAGTATACGTTCCGTTTGCGGACTGTATGGCGAGTTCGCGTATGCGATGGAGCATCGAGTGCATTTCGTTTAGCGCGCCTTCGGCTACGTTGGCTAACGCGATGCCGTCTTGCACGTTGCGGGCTGCTACATTCATGCAGCGTATCTGTCCGCGTAAAAATTCGGCAACACCGTGAGCGGCTACATCGTCGGCGGCGCGGGTGATGCGTGTGCCGGAAGCGACACGTTCCATCGAACGCATGAGGCCTTTTCCGAGATGATTGAGGCGATTGACGTTAATCATCGCAGGGGCGTTAAAATTAATAGAGGGCATGTTAAGCTCCTTTTTTAGATTTTTTACGGTTTCTGTTGTGATGTAAATTGGTACTTCAATAATACATCTATGACTATAAATGCGGCAAAAACCGTGCCAAAGCTGTATTAAAGATAGAAAACGCGGTTTTTTGGGGTAATTTGGCGGTTTGATGGGGGAGTGCAGTTGTCCATAGAGGGAAAAAAATGCCGGAGGATTGAGGCCTTTAAAGTCTTTAAAATCAAATTCTTTTTTGGTGACAGGGGCTCCGCCCCCGTAACGCCCCCACGTTAAAACCGACTTACGCTAAAACCCGTATTCTAAAACCCTACGGGTGATCTTCCCCCGATAAAGTAGACACCTCGTGATGTATATTTAACCATATCATATTAGGAGGTTTTTTTATGAGGGGTCGAAGTTTTAGTTCTGAGTACAAACGC
>JAITUP010000030.1 GCA_031286265.1 Chitinispirillales bacterium
CAAGGGAACGTATAACCCGTCCACAAGCAAAATAAAAATGCGAAGCCTGACTACCGGCAGCGTTATTGATACCGTATACAAGGCAGCCGACAAGTTTGAGGCCGTCGTGCTTGACCGCAGGAAAATGCAGTATCTATATACCGATGGCGACATGTACACATTCATGGACGAGGAGACCTATGAACAGATGGAGTTGAACAAAGCCGACCTCGGCGACGCGCTCGGTTATCTTATGGAGCAGATGGTCATAGACATTATCCTCTACGGCGAAAAGGCTGTGGGCGTTGAACTCCCTAAACATATTGATACCGAAATTATCTATACGGAGCCGGCAGTCAAGGGCGATACGGGTGGAAAAGTGCTGAAAGCGGCGGCTATCGCCACCGGCAAGGAGATACAGGTACCGCTTTATTGCAATATCGGAGACAAGATCAGGATTGACACGACTACAGACGAGTTTGTGTCGAGGGCATAGTAAAATGAGTGTAGTGGAGACGTAGCCTATGCGTACTATTGCGGTTCTCAACTATAAGGGCGGGGTGGGGAAAACTACCTTTACCATCAGCGTCTCGCAGGCTCTCGCTATGGCGGGATTCCGCGTACTGGCCATCGATAACGACAGCCAGCATCATCTCTCGTTTGTGGCCGAAAAGGGCGAGCAACTGCGGCCCACGTGTATAAGGGATGTATACCGCTCATCGGTCGGCATAGCCGGCAAAAAACTGCTCGATGCCATCGTTGAAACCAAATTGCGCAATTTTCACATCATTCCATCACACGCGGAACTTTCAGGTCACGATATAAAAGACCCGTACATACTGCAAAAAGCGATGGAATATTGCAGCTTGCACAGATTTTATGACTATATATTGATAGACAACTCTCCTGGGCTCGACATACTTCAGGAGACCGCGCTTCGGGCGGCGGACGAGATTTTTGTCCCTACAGAACTCTCGTATTTCGCTGTGAACGGCATCATCGAACTGCACCGCGTTATTGAGAAGCGTTTCCGAGACTGCTGCTCCATCACCAAGATTATCCCAAACGCCTACAGGGGGACAAACAGGCAAAACGAATATCTCGATGCGCTCTCGGCTCTCTACCGGGACAAAATAACCGAGACGCACATACCCTACGACACGGTCTTTGATACCTGCATGAAGGAACAGAAGACATTATTTGTCCACAAGCTATTTTCCAAAGCCGCCGCCCATTATTTGAAACTGATACATGAACTTTTCGATCTCGACGAGGGGCGCGTGTGGGAGCAGGTGTGCGATGTTAAGCAAACACAGCTCAGGAATGAAGCGCGCCAGCGATTCTACGAGCAGCAGAAACGGGCGTCACAAGGCGCCGAACTCGAGGAAAACAAAAAGCTCAAGCAGCACCTCATGTCGCAGGTGCATCTTGAAGACATGCCTTTTGTGGGGAACAGAGAATGACGGCGTTCGTGCTTATCGTCTTTTGCGCAGTGGCGCTGGCCGCGTTCCTCGGCCTTATCCTCTTTAGGAAGATAAACACCGCCATGACGAAACTGCGCGAGATCGAGGTCAAGGAGAAATCGCTCGACACGCTCAAGCGCATACTGAACGGCGTAGACGAAATCATCTATGTCACCCAGCCCAACACCGGAGAGATACTGTTTTTAAACGAATATACGAAAGCGTATTTCAACATAAAGGGCAACGGCGTCGGGCTTTTCTGCTACGAGATTTTTCAGGTAGGGCAAGACGGGATATGCGATTTCTGCCCCTGCCACGAACTCAACAAGGACCCGGAGCGTGTCATCATTTGGGAGGCGTATTGTGAAAAAACAGAACGCGTCTACCGCCACACCGACCGCTACATAGAATGGCCCGGCGACAAAATCGTCCACTTGCAGCACACGGTAGACATAACCGAACTCGTACACGCAAACGAGCGGGCGATACAGGCAAGCGTCGCGAAAAGCGCCTTCCTCGCAAATATGAGCCACGAGATACGCACGCCCATGAACGCCATCATGGGCATGACATCCATAGGAATGTCTACGGACGATACGGAACGCAAAAATTACTGCCTGACAAAGATTCAAGACGCGTCGAAACACCTGCTTAACCTTATAAACGACATCCTCGACATGTCGAAAATAGAAGCTAACAAATTTGAAATATCATACACGGAATTTGACTTTGAAAAGATGTTTCAAAACGTCGTCAACATGATTAGTTTTCGTGTCGACGAAAAGCGGCAAAAATTCAAATTATCATACGATAAAGCCATTCCTTCCGCGCTTATAAGCGACGACCTGCGGATAACGCAGGTAATTACAAATCTCCTCGGCAACGCGGTAAAATTTACACCAGAGGGCGGTTCCATCGAACTTCAGGCGCGGCTTATCAAAGAAGACAGCCACCACTGCACGATTCAGGTATCGATAGTCGACACGGGTATCGGCATAAGTAAGGAGCAACAAATGAGGCTGTTCACGCCGTTTCAGCAGGCAAACAGCAACACGTCTCGAAAATTCGGCGGCAGCGGGCTTGGGCTGGCCATTTCCAAAAACATAGTGAATATGCTCGGCGGCGATATTTGGGTAGAGTCGGAGGAGGGCGCCGGCTCATCTTTCCACTTCACTATACCCACGAAACGCGGCGATGTAACGAAACAAACGGTAGATGTGGCAAACGACATCGATAGCAAGACCGTTAATCAGCAGAGTGACGGCAGCAACGACGGCGACGGGCAAAACCTGTCGGGCACCTTTGCCGGATACCGCATCTTGTTAGTCGAAGATATGGAGATAAACAGCGAAATTGTAAAAAACCTGCTCGAACCGATGGGCCTGCAAATCGACTGCGCGGAAAACGGCGCTATCGCCGTAAAAATGTTTAGCGAGGCGCCGGATAAATATGACCTGATATTCATGGACATTTTCATGCCCGAAATGGACGGCCTCGAAGCCACATATCGAATAAGAAACCTCAACACCCCCGAAGCGAGAACCATCCCGATAGTGGCGATGACAGCGAATGTGTTTAAGGAAGACATCGAAAAATGCATCGAAGCGGGTATGAACAGCCATATCGGCAAACCAATCAATATGGATGAAGTTGTTAAACACCTCAATAAATATTTACGGGCGGCAGTTACCAATAAACAGAGGGTAATTGCGTGATAACCGTTGATTATGAAAAATGCGATGAGTGCGGTACGTGTATTGCCGTGTGTAAAAGCAACGCGATTGTGCTTTTGGAACGGTTGGAAGTATTGGCGGATATGTGTACGAAGTGCGGTGTGTGTGTAAAGATTTGTCCGGTGGCGGCGTTAACGGAATAAAATGAATACTAATAAATACGACATCGTTGTTGTGGGCGCGGGCCCCGCCGGATCTATGGCCGCTATGAGCGCGGCGGCGGCGGGCGCTAAAGTTTGCCTGCTTGAGCGCAAGCCTGTGGCCGGCGCCCCTGTGCGATGCGGAGAGGGTATCGGGCACAAAGGACTCACACTCACACTTGAACCGCGCCCGGAATGGATAAAGGCCGAAATTACCCGCGCGCGCATGGTGTCGCCGTCCGGCATAGAGGTCGGCATCGGCAACCCGGGTAAGGCTTGGATACTCGACCGCGAGAAGATGGATGCCGATCTTGTTCAAGACGCCGTAAAACACGGCGCGGATTATTTCCCGTCTACACCTGTTATCACCGCGGAAAAACTGCCGAATGGTTTGTATAGATGTATGGCTAAAAACGAAAAACATCCCGAGTTCATCGCCTCCTGCCTGATCCTCGCCGATGGTGTTGAGAGCCGTCTCGCGCGGAATTTTGGGTGGAACACGGCGCTCCGGCCTCACGATATAGAAACCTGCGCGTTCGCCAGAGTGCGGTCCGCCGATATCAAGCCCGATTGCTGCGTCTTCCATACCGGCAGCGCGGCGGCGCCCGGGGGGTATGTATGGATATTTCCGAGAAGCAAGGGTATGGCGAACGTAGGGCTTGGTATCATCGGATCGAGATGTACGCCGGGTTTACCGAAAAAACTGCTGCTCGAGTTCATCGCCCGCCGATTTCCGGATTCGGAAGTGACGGATGTTCACTGCGGCGGCGTTCCCGTTGGCCGATGGATCAGGCCGCTTGTGAAAAAAGGCGTGATGCTCGTGGGCGATGCGGCCCGGCAGGTGGGCGCCATCAACGGGGCGGGGATTGCGTATTCTCTATACGCCGGGAAAACCGCGGGGGCTATCGCGGCCAAATCGATACGTGCCGACGGTTCGGCCAATCATAGAATGCTACGAGAGTATCATAAGCAGTGGGCAAAAAGGTTCGGCAAACAGCAGGACAGGTCGTTTGCGTTGAAAGAGTTTATTTTATCGGCCGGCGATAGATTTTTAGACGATATAGCGAAATCACTGTCTAAGGAAGACCCTGAAAAACTCAATTATCTGCGTGTATTCACGCGTACTTTCGCGTCGCGCCCTAAACTGTTGTGGAAGGCGTTTTGGCTATTTCGGTAGCGACGCATGGGGGCTGTTGCAAAAGCCG
>JAITUP010000031.1 GCA_031286265.1 Chitinispirillales bacterium
ATTTTAAAACCGACTTACGCTAAAACCCGTATCCTAAAACCCTACGGTCGGGTGTAATGCTAAAGTCAAAACAAGTCGATGGTGTGGTTTTGTTTTTGATTTTAGCATTTTTACCCCGAAAGTATGCCCACATGTCCCCCGTAAGCGGTCGCCGCTTATGGGGGACCGCAGGGGGCCTTATGTATCGGGGCGTTACGGGGCAGAGCCCCGTCCCCAAAAAAAGATTTTGAATTTGAATTTGATTTGGATTTTGACATTAAGATCAATTACCGCCGGGTTAATAGTAACCTGCACGGGTATAGCGATCTTTCAGCTTTTGCCTATAAGCGCATCGTTCACCCGTTTTTTCAGATCTTTTGACGGTTCGAAAACCGGTTTGTATCCGCCTTTGACCTCAATGAGCTGGCTCGTCTGCGGGTTACGCGCGATACGCGGTTTCTTCACCTTGATTTTGAAACGCCCGAAGCCGCGGATTTCAATGCCGTTACCTTTTTTCAAGGAGTCCGCAATGGCATCCAAAAAACACTCAACAACGATTTTCGTGTCGATTTGGGTTAGGCCCGTGCGGGTTGAGACCTTTTCGACTATGTTTTTTTTTGTTATGTTGGCCATGTGATCCTCTAAAACTTTTAAAGTCTTTTTTATGGATAATCTATATAACAATATAATAAATGTCAGATAAAACTTGTTATTAGTATTTATGGCGACATCATTAAGTACACATTTTTGCCGATTGTGCAGCGGCTTCGGTGACGGCTGACATTACCGCGTTTTTGAATGCGCCTCGTTCCAACGCCTCTAATCCCTTAACCGTTGTGCCGCCCGGGGACATCACCCTCGACCGCAGAACGGATGGATGCTCACCGGTTGACCGGATCATGCCGGCGGCGCCTATGACTGTTTGCACCGCGGTATCTAAGGCTGTCTGGTACGGCAGCCCCGCGCTGACCCCGCCTTCCGCGAGCGCCTCTATGAAACTGTAGGCGAACGCCGGGCCGCTGCCGGAGAGACCGGTCGCCGCGTCCATTAAACTCTCCGGTATATTCACTGTCTTGCCGCACGCGCCAAAGATCTGTTCGGCGAGGCTGATATCGTTTGGGGCGCAGTTTTCAGAAAGCGCGTAAACGCTCATCCCCTCCCCTATCAACGCCGGGGTATTCGGCATGGCACGGCACACCCGCATCGTTTTTCCGATTTTTCCGCGGATAGTTGATATCGAAATTCCAGCGGCTACGGAAATGGTCAAAAAATCGTAGCCCCGCTCCTGAATCATCGGGCTGATGCCATCGAGCAGACCGGCAATATCAGCCGGTTTTACGGCGAGTATCACGGCATTGGGGGCGAAATCGGCAGTTTCCCAGTTTCGTGGGTCGATTGACTCCGCGAAATCGCCCATATCAACGAGCGCCCCCGGAAAATTGTCCCACACCGCAATCCTGATGCCATCACCATAGGCCCGTTTCAGGCCGGTAATCAATGCCTTACCCATATTGCCAGCGCCGATAATCGCTACGTTTATTGACGTTATTTTGTTACCCATTGAAATAAGATAATATTTATTCTCTGCTGATGAGTGTAAAAGAATTACTTTTTTACTACATCCTCCGCGGGACGCCCCTTTGCTGCTGTTGCGGTAGCAGTGAGCGGTTTGATGTGTTTTGCGGTCTTTGCCTGTCTGCTCTGACCTCGCCTGTAACTACTCCCAGCCCTTCGCGCAGATCATCTCCGCCGGTAACGACCGCGCGTACGCCGTCGTTTAATCCTATTCTGACGTAGACCGGCCTAAACTCATTGTTTTCATCAAGCGTCCACAAAACCCCGCGTCCGCCGGAGGCGCCCGGTTGGCGCGTTCTGTTCTGAGCCTGACCGCCCCCCTGTCTGCCGCCGCGTTCACCTTGCCCCTGCTGCCTCTGCCTCGCCGATCCATCCCTGCCGCCCGACGCTCGCGCGCCATCAGCCGCTTTCTGCCCAAACGCTTCCCCCCCGCCGCCATCGCCGCCTTGCTTAGCCTTGCGTTCTTCCTCAAATTTTTTGACGACATCATCCGGCGGCTGAAATCGGAACGCCGACATCGGTACCGTGAGCGCGTTTTCTTCCCGCGCCTCAATGAACTCAACGTTTGCCGTCATCCCGGGCAAAAGCGTTCCATCTTCGTTATCCGCTAGAACCACAACGCTATAAGTAACGACATTTTGCACGATTTCCGGCTGCAACCTCACCTGGCTGACTTCGCCCATATAATTTTTATCGGGATACGCCTGCACCGTAAATCGCACCTGTTGCCCCGGGCGAATCCTGCCGATATCGGCCTCATCGACCATGGCCATAATCTTCATTTTCTTCAAATCTTCGGCGATGATAAACAGCGTCGGCGCGGACAGACTCGCGGCTACCGTCTGCCCTACATCTACCTTGCGGGAAATAACCGTACCGCGCACAGGCGAGCGTATGGTCGCGTGCCTGACATTCTCGGCGGCGGTGTTGACAGCAGCTCCGGCGACTTGAAGCGAGGCCCGCTGCGTATAGTAATCTGTGCGGGATCTTACAAAATCCTGTTCCGAAATCAACCCTTTTTCGTGCAAAATCTCGCTGCGCTTGAATTCCTGCTCCCCCTGCGCAAACAGCGCCTCCGCCCGCGAAAGCGATGCCCGTACCTCGGTAAGCCTGCTCATAAGCACACTTCTGTCAATCTCCGCGATAATTTGCCCCGCTTGTACCGTATCGTTAAAATCGACAAATACCTTGTCAATCGTCCCCGAAACCTGCGTCCCCACTTCAACGGAACCGACCGGATCAAGCGTTCCCGTGCTCACGATGACCCGCTCGACCGACCCGCGCGTTATCGCAACGGTGTCGTATTGTTTGGGACGATTGTCGAGACTGCGCTGGTAATAAAAATACGCACCCGCGCCAATCAGGGCTAAAACCGCTATGAGGATAATTATTGTTTTCGGCTTCATAGTCATTATCTTTGGTTGGACAATATCGGCATTGCCGTACCTACTCTAAGATACTACATGTTAGGCCACAAAATCAAGGCAGACTCCGAAACGTGAATATTAACCCGACGGCAATTGATCGCGACGTTAAAATCAAAGCCTTTAAAGTCTTTAAAATCAAAATCTTTTTTGGTGACAGGGGCTCCGCCCCCGTAACGCCCCCATTCTAAAACCGACTACGCTAAAACCCTTATCCTTAAAACCCTACGGTCGGGTGTAATGCTAAAGTCAAAACAAGTCGATAGTGTGGTTTTGTTTTTGATTTTAGTATTTTTACCCCGATAGTATGCCCACATGTCCCCCGTAAGCGGTCGCCGCTTATGGGGGACCGTAGGGGGGCTTATGTATCGGGGCGTTACGGATGATAAACTATGCCCGAAGTGAGTGAGGATGTACAGTGTACATCCTGCCATTTGATTGAAAGAGGGAACTTATGAGCCCCGTCACCAAAAAACAAAGCCAAACTCAATAGATAATTGAGGTTAATTACCGCCG
>JAITUP010000032.1 GCA_031286265.1 Chitinispirillales bacterium
TCGTTTCCATGCAGTTCTACAACCTTATTATGGATTTGCACAATCGTTTTAAGAAAAGGACTGTAGTGATAATCGATGAGTACGACAAACCGCTTTTGGATAACATGACGTCGGACAAAACAACGCTAGACGCTATGCGGGATGAACTGAAAGGTTTTTACGGCGTCCTTAAATCCGCGGACGAAAATTTGCGTTTTTTGTTCCTGACCGGCGTGACCAAGTTTTCTAAAGTAAGCATATTTTCCGATTTGAACCACTTGGACGACCTGACCCTCAACCCGCGCTACGCGGACATTTGCGGTATCACGCAGGAGGAATTAGAGCGGGACTTCAGACCTGTAATAGAGGATATTTTAGAAGAAACCGGCAGAAACCGGGAAGAATACATGGAAAATCTACGTCTTTATTATGACGGCTACCGATTTTCAGGAAAACCGCTTAAGGTGTACAATCCTTTCGGCCTGTTGCAACATTTTAACAGCGATGGGAAATTTGCTCCCTATTGGTATGATACCGGCACCCCTACTTTTTTGGTAAAACTGGTCACCAACCAAAAAATAGACATTGCCAACCTCAGCGATATGCGGGTAGACTATGAGAATTTCCGCAAATACGATGTCGAAAATGTGAAAGCCGAACCGATTCTGTACCAAAGCGGATATCTGACAATAGCCAACTACAACGAAGAAGATGAAGAATTCACCCTCGACTACCCAAACATCGAAGTGCGCTCGTCATTCACCAAATCGTTGCTCAAGCAATACCTGCAAGCCCCCGAAAACGTGTCTGCCGCGCTAATCAGCAAACTGCCCAAAGCATTGCGAAACGGTGATATTGATGAAGTGATAAATGTTTTACGCCAATATATGGCCGGAGTTCCCTACGATATAATTGAGAAAACAGAAAATTACTACCGAACTGTCGTACATCTTGTATTCAACGCGTTGGGCCTCAACTGCCGCTCCGAAGTGCGAACGTCGGACGGGCGGTTAGACTCGCTTGTTGAAACTAAAAATTACGTCTACTGCTTCGAATTCAAACTAGATAAGACGGCTGATGAAGCGCTGGCGCAAATCGACACAAAAGAATATTTACTGCCGTGGACGGGGAGCGGGAAGAAGCTGTTTAAGGTGGGAGTTAATTTCGACAGCGAGAAGCGGAATATCGGGGAATGGAAGTATATTGCCTCACTCCCCAAATAGATCCTGCTGCCCCGATGTTAACCGGTCAAAATCTTTTCCCGTCCACCATAAAATCGAATCCGCTACCGGCCTTAGCTGGGAGTCTATGTAGTGCTGATAATCGAGTGGGGAGGTTAATTTTTCTATGGGTTGCGGGCCGTTTTGGGTGATATAATATTTTATGAGCCGCGGCGGCGCGTCGAGTTGCTTTGCGGCTTGTACGTGGGGCGGGACGTTTGACGTGTAGGAACCGATATCTTTGCGCATCCTCTTTCTGTAAACCAATTTTTCATCGAAACCGCCGTTTTGCAGTTGATTGGCTATGGATATAACGTAGTCTTCAAGCGGTTGGCGCGAGAAGAGTTTGATAAAAAGTTCATGCTGAAATTCTTTCGCAAGGTCGGTCCAATCGCTTCGCGCCGATTCCATCCCTTTGAATGTTAATTCTATCGCCCCGTCTTCACCGATCTGTGCTCCGCAATAGTGTTTTTTCGCGCCTTGACCGATGTCGCCGCCCCTGAGCGACGGGATGAAGAAACGGTTGTAGTGGATTTCATAGTTCAATTCTAATTTGGACGATGCCCCAAATCGTTCGTTCAGATGCCGGTGCAGCCAGTTGCCGGTTTCTTTCGATATAGCCGTGCCGATTTCATCCGCTTGATCTCCCATCCCCTCGCCTAAGCAAACGAAGATGGAGTCGGTATCGCCGTAGATCACTTTTTTGCCGTTAGTTTTTTCTATGTGTTCGATGGATGCTTTTAATATGTATTGGCCCGTCAGTGTAATGGTTGAGGCGATGTCTTCGGAAAAAAAACGGCATCCCGTCGATCCCAATACGCCGTAAAAGCTGTTCATAAGAATTTTTATCGCTTGTGACAGGTATGGGTTTTTCTGTTCTACGGCCTGCGCCCGCGCGGCCATCAGTTCGCGGATTATTTCCGGGAGTATGGAATTATCTTTTGAAAAAAAAGTGCCGGACGGGTTTGATATGCTTTCATCGCTATTTATATTAAATCCAAGCGGATCAATCATGAATGTCATTATAATGGACGGGTACAGGCTTTTGAAATCGAATACGAGTACATTTTCATAGAGTCCCGGCGTGGGGTCAAGCACGTGCCCGCCCGGCAGCGCCCGGCTCGGTTGCGCGATATCCGCTATGTCGCCGGCAGCGAAGCCGGCGCGGTGGAGGCGGGGAAGATACAGGTGGTCGAAAGGGGCTACGCTTCCGCCGGTACTGTCCAAAAGCCGGCCGCTCCGCCTTGATCGCTCAATAGCGTTCGGCAGTATCTCGGCCTGGTTAAAAATGCCGAGAACCGATTTCGCGTTTGTCAAGCTGTCACTAAAATCCGGCTGATAATTATTAGGGTCGTGATAATACGCTTTCAGCATTGCCGGCACGTCCATCACCACCCGGCCGGGGACGCGGGCGTGCCATACGGTTTTGGTTGACGTGTATCCGTCGCGCCACGTTCTTTTGCGCTCCGCGCTAACGATGCGGCTGCCGGATTCCCTGCCGATGTCAAAGCGTATGCCGTTTTTTTCGCACCTTTCCTGAATAATTCTGAGAGTAGCGTCTATGACTTTCCAGCCGATTATAATGTCGGAATCGCTATGTTTTATATGTGTTAGAAAGTTAGCAAGCAATTGTTTTTCATCTTTACAAAAACACACGTCGTCATCCGCGTTTACCCTGTTTTTTGGGTTATTGCCGGCGATAAATGTGCGTGTCTGTGATTCATCGGCACATGTAATCCCATATATCGTCCCGTCTTCCCCGGCATCCGCGCCAATTGACAAAACTTTTAACTTGGGGGTGAATGTCCCGCCGCGCAGGCGGGGGTTTGTGAAGTTTATGACAGACTGTCCCGACCGTCTCGCCTCTCCCGAAACCGTCATCGATCCGCTGACCATCCTCTCCATCAGATACCTGTCTAACGGGTTGACATCGGATTCAAACACCCGGTATCCGGCCTCTTTCATCCTCTTCGCCGCCTGCTGCATTTGCGCGTATGTGTTGAAGTATAGGCAGTCTAGTTCCTTGCCGTCAAACGACTTCATAGACAGTTGTTTCCGTTCGCTGGCGGTTTGGGTTTCACTTATCGGCACGCTTTTGTGGCAGAAGAACAGGGGGTGAAAGGTATTAATAAAAATTCTGATATTTTCCCCCAATTCGCCCGCCCCCCAAAGCGTAATCTCAAACCGTCCGCCATTGTCTCGGCAACTGGCAGTCAACAAAAAACAATCTAATATTGAATTGGGCATGTACATATAATATATTATAGAGAGAGTGGCGCGCTGTATTTTTTAATCTCATTCAAATTTGGAGGATTTATGGAAACGGATACCATGTGGGGAAAAATCAAAAAAGGTTTTAAGGACGGCGCGGTGATGTCCGTCGAAAAAATTGAGGAATACGCCAAAATCGGCAAGCTGAAGGTCGATGAGATTACGGCCAAGCGCAAGATTGAGCGGCATTATCTCGACATCGGTGAGCGGTACTACGATCTGGTGCAGGATGCCGGAGAAACCGGTGCGTCGGACGATCTTGTTATCAAGAAAGCGGTAGAGTGCATAAGGTCGCTTTTCGCCGAAATCGCCGAGACCAACGAGAAAATTAAGGACATCCAGCGTACGGCGGCCGCGAAGCGCGCGGCGGACTTTACCGCAGACGAGGATTACGACGACAACAGCGGCGTGTAGCGTCCAATGAAGAAACGTTCAATAATTTTAGTCTCGCCCAAGGGTACGCGCGTACAGTCGGTGCGCGTACCCTTGTGGGCGGTGTTTGCGCTGATTTTGATGACGGCGGTCGGCATTGCCGCCTACTTTGTACCGCTCGATAAATTCATCCTCACAGAACAGGAACTTGCCCAAAAAAAGATACTCGAGGAGCAAAACGCGAGTTTGCGGCGCAATATCGGCACAACCCTGAAAACGCTCAGCAGTCTCACGGAGCGGACGGAACGCCTGTGGGATCAAAAGGAGCGGCACGTAGACATCATCGGGCTGTCGCAGAAAACACCGACCCGCGCCGCGCCGCAACAGAAAACGGCGGCACGTTCACCGTCGTCGCTAAGTCATATCGGCGAAAGCGAAGAAATCATCGCCAGATTCGTATCGGCCGCAAGCGAGGGGAACGGCAAATTTTTTGATGCCATTCCTGTCCTTCACCCGGTCGCTCCGGGGCACTACGTAATATCGAGGCGGTACGGGATGGATCTCGACCCGTTTACGGGCAAGCAGAAGATGCACTACGGTCTCGACTTCGCGGCCGAGCTCGGCACCCCCGTGGTCGCCACGATGTCGGGCACCGTGTCGCGCGTGGAAAACAACCCGATCTGGGGCCGCCGCGTAACCATCACCCACGGGCGCGATTTCCGCACAGTCTACGCCCACCTCGGCACGGTGCGTGTCCCCATGGGAAAAACGGTCAGACGCGGTGAAATAATCGGAACTGTCGGAGTATCGTCGGGCATGACTACCGGGATGCACGTACACTATGAAATATGGCATGAAGACAAGCCGGTTAATCCGGAAACATTCCTTTTCCCGATAACGGTCGCCGCGAGGTGAGGCGGGCAAAAAACGACACGAGTATAATATCCGAATCGTAGAGTCAATAATATTAATTTTATCTTCTTGACACGCATATAACCCATGAATTAATTTACCTATATGATGTGCAGACTCAAGTAAAAATTAACCCTATCCTATGTATTGGAGGTAAAAAATATGTTGAGGTTACGGACTTTGCTCCTACCCGCGGTCATGGTTGCCGCTCTAACCCTTACTGTCAACTGCGGCCCTTCCGCCGGAGAGAAACTCGACACGGCGCAGGAGAAGATTGACGCGCTTGAGGCCAAGGGCGTACCGCATACCCAGCTCTCGATGGCGAGGGTAAACCTCCACAACGCCAGAGATGGTATCGAAAAACGGGACAACAGGAAAGTCAAGAAGGCCATTGAGGATATGAACACCCAACTCGAAAGAGCTGAAACGTTCTATAGCACCGAAGTAGCAACCCTCGGCCCAAAAATTCAGGAAGCCAGGTCCCGGCTCATCAAGGCGAAAGAAGACCTTACCGGTTTTCAGGCCAGAAGGATTGATTCGGTGATTGCCGTGGTCGACTCTTTTGTGAAAGTTGACCGCCCATTGCAGGCCAATCTGGCGGCGCAGGGCTTGATTGAGCGACTCCCGACGCTCGCGGAAGACGAGGAAAAAGCCAGAAAAATGCGCAGGGAACTCGCGGGCAGCGTTTGGGTCGATGAGAGAAGAACCCTGCACTCGCAAGTCGAGCCGCGTGACGCGGCGGTTACAACCAAAACTCTTACGTTCCTGAGAAACGGCGATATGACTTTCGTTGAAACCAGAAGAGGGCAGAGCAATCCTTCGTTTAAGGAGGACTGGGAATTCAGGTCGTGGGGTACTTTCGGCTTCAGAGGCGACACGGTTATGCTTTCCGTCAACCGCTATCAGGCGGTACGCCAGAATTTTCAAGTGCTGAACCAGGGCACCGGCGAGTGGGAAAGGCAAATGCATGAACCCTTCGACTCTACCATAGCCGATGGGAGCCAAGACAGATTTATCACTAACGAAAACTTGAGAGAAGATTTCAAGAGGAGGAGGTAACACAATATGAATACGAAAAAAACAAGCATTTTCGCGGCGGCTCTGCTGATTACGGCTTTAGCGGTAACAACGAGCCATGCCTTAGTGGGCGCAGGGATTCACTGGGGGTTTGACCTGTCGATGAGTATGGATGACGACAGCGACAGAATCGGGGCCGGAGCGATCCCCGGCGGTGCCGCCTTTCTTAGCGGCCTTGGCCTCAATAGCGATCTTGATCTCTTCCGATTCCACCGCTCGGGCTGGGACCGGTCGGTGATAAATTTCGGCGGCAAGGTATACATAGACTTCATTCCGGTCATCCCCATAGACGCGATTGAAATTTCGTGTAACTTTGGGCTGTGGCAGTATAACGGAGTGCTGGAATATATTTCGGGAGTTGATTTCGAAACAGGTAATCCTACATACAGCAAGATTCCGTTGGGCCTTGAGCAGATGGGCATGAAAAGCTACTTCGGCATGGGCGGGCTGCCCTACGCCAAGCTGCATTTCGACGTTACGCTGAAAAGGCAGCTCCTGAACCTGTGGCTCATCAAATTCGACGGCGGTATGGGTATGAGCGCACACTTCGCGACGCCGCTCCTGAGCGCCGGTTTGATTGAGGATGTTATAGGATCGACAGGCAATATCGGGGAACTTTTGACCGCCTTGACCGCCAATGACCCGGCGGCGGCAACAGCATTTGGCAAAGAGATTGTCGAAGAAATTAGAGACAATACTCTCGGCAGGCCGGCATTCGGCGCGCATATACTTTTAGGCGCGAGAGCGAAGCTGCCGGTTATCCCGATCGGCATCTATGTCGACGGCAAGTTCATGATGCCGTTTGGCAAGTTTATAGATAAAGATGAAGGCAAGGGAATAAACGGCTGGGGAATTTTGCTGAATACGGGCATATCGTTGTCGATATAAAAAATTAGTGTTTTTTTGAAATCTTTTGGGGACGGGGCTCTGCCCCGTAACGCCCCGATACATTAGCCCCCTACGGTCCCCCATAAAAGATGAACTTTTACGGGGGACATGTGGGCATACTGTGGGGGTGTAAATGTTAAAATCAAAATCCAAATAAAAGTCAAAAACAAGGTCAAAACATGGAGACATTACTTCTTGGGATTATTCAGGGATTGACAGAGTTTTTGCCGGTGTCTTCTTCAGGCCATTTAATTCTTGCGCAGACTTTTTTGGGGATGGATACGGAACCCGACGCCGGTACGTTCTTGGCGGTAATGTTGCACGTAGCCACGGGAATTGCGGTGCTTATTGTCTTTCGCAAAGATATTCTCAATATTATACGGGGATGTTTTTCCAAAGACATAACTTTACGTAAAGATTCGCTGACCTACTCGGGATGGGTGGTCCTCGCGACAATCCCGGCAATGATTATCGGTTTGACTTTCAAGAGCTTTTTTGACGGGATGTTTGATACGTCCAGCGGAAACGCGCCGGCCTATCTCACTTCTCTCATGCTGTTTTTTACCGCGGGGCTGCTGATTTTTTCATCTAAGAAAGAAGATAGCGGGAATGGAAAATTGACCTTCGCCAAGGTAATAATCATCGGCCTAATGCAAGCTGTCGCCATTATGCCCGGAATATCGAGAAGCGGTTCGACCATCGCCATTGCGCTCTTAATCGGCGTATCGCGCGAGGAAGCGGGGCGTTTTTCGTTTATGCTCTCGCTACCGGTAATCTTTGGAGCGGCGCTACTCGACGCGCGGAAATTTAAGAACTGGGAGTCGGTGCTGACGTTTGACCTTGTCGTCGGGTTTATAGCCGCTTTCGTGATAGGAATTGTGGCAATCAAACTGCTCTTGTCGTTTATAAAAAAAGGTAAATTGCATTACTTCGGATATTATTGCGCTACCGCGGCAACCGTTAGCCTCGTGTGGCTGACTGTACGGTAGCAAGAAATAAAATGCATAGCGGCGAGGTAAACACGCTATCTTGAAAGTGTTGCGTTAAGGAGGTTATGTCATGTCAAAGACGATAACGTTAAGAGTAGATGATAATATCTACGACACTATTAAAAGAGCCGCCGACGGCGACCGGCGTACGCTGTCAAAGTTTATTGAACATGCGGCAATAGCCTATATCTTCGCCAATAATGTTGTGGATGATGAAGAAATGGCCGAAATCATGTCTTTTGAAAAAGACCTCGACGCGGGTCTGGAAGACATAAGGGCGGGGAGATACAGAATAGTTGGATAAATACAGAATAGCCGAGGCCGATAAATACTTTGATAAGGTTAATTCAAAAGAATTTGGGCGTCTTTATCAGAAAATTTCTGAAGACGTATATCCGATACTAAGGAGGAACCCTTTTTTTGGCCCAAACATAAAAAAGCTAAAGGGAAAGTACAAGGGCGTTTATCGATTTAGAACCGGAGATTACAGGTTGTTTTACAAAATAGAAAAATTTGAACTGATAGTTTTCATGTTTGACATTGAAAGCAGGCAGGGCGCATACAAATAGTTTTTAGATTATCATATATTAAAATACAGCCAAACCTTAAAAATTGGGGTTGGACAGGAAACAAACTATGGATGCGAAAACAAGAAAAAACCTGTGGGCTCCTTGGCGGACGGCGTATATCACCGGGATTGAGAAAAAAGACGATGGTTGCATCTTCTGCTCAAAACCCGGTCAGGATCGTAGCCACGACAAGGATAACCACCTCCTCTATCGGGGCAAGACCGGCTTCGTCCTCATGAACCTCTACCCCTATAACAACGGCCACCTGATGATTATCCCATACAGGCACACGTCCGACATTCTCGATCTCGACGCCGAAGAATCCGCGGAGATGTGGGAACTTCTGTGCGTGAGCAAGAGGGCGCTAACCGCCGTGATGAACCCCGACGGCTTCAACGTCGGCATGAACCTCGGCCGCACCGCCGGCGCGGGGATCGATCAGCATATCCACCTGCACATCGTCCCGCGCTGGAACGGCGATACAAATTTCATGCCGGTGGTGGGGGAGACCAAGGTTATCTCTCAGGCGCTAAGCGACACCTATGACACGTTGCTGCCGCATTTTAGCCGAGGATAAACCCGCCCCCTACCCCCTTAGTCCCAGAGGTCTTCTTCTGTGTCGAGATCGCTCGCCATATCGTTGAAATTGGCGTTTTCGTCTCTGAGCGTGCCAAAATTCAGCTCGCGCATCTCCTCCTCTTCGCCCTCTTCTTCATCGTCCTCGGCATACCGCTCATCGGCGTCGCGCAGGATTTCGTCGGCATCAAACTGCTCGTCAAGAATCATTTTTTCGTCCTCCGTTAAACGGGTTGGATTAATTGTATGTTTTTAGTTTATTGAACCCATACTACAGTACAAACGTTTTGTATGATGGATAATAGTATATTGCAGTTTCATTGTCAATAGTTTTTAAAATTTTTTTTCAGAACGATTGTCGCGGTGAAAATTTTGTCCGCCAATATCCAAGATTATCACATAAAATCAATTCCGTAAATTATATTTTATCGAGTCATAGATTACGTTATAAAACCATCAGGTAAGGAGCAAATCATGACGGCGAAAAAGTCTATAAGTAAGAAAACAACCGCCAAAAAACGCAAAACGCCCGTACGGACGACAAGTGAAACGAAAACGACGATTGAAACGCTACCCGCCGTTACATCAAAGCGGAAAACGGCGATACAGCCCAATAAGGCCACGTTCGAGCTAATCAAGGGCGGCGTGACGGCCGCCGCCGGATTCAACGCCGGAGGGGTCAGAGCCGGAATCAAAAGCGCGAAGAAGACCGACCTCGGCGCTATCGTGAGCGACTGCCCCGCCGACGCCGCCGGGGTATTCACGACCAATGCCCTCCGCGCGCCAAGCGTAGATCGTTGCGACGCGCTCCTGCCGTACAAGGGTATCAGCGCGATAATCTGCAATGCCGGTTGCGCCAACTCATGCACCGGCGCGCAAGGGGCGCACGACAACACGCTCATGGCAACAATGGCGGCCGAGGCGCTCGACATCGCGCCGAACAGCGTGCTCACGGCGTCGACAGGGGTCATAGGAAAATTCCTGCCTATGAAACGCATCAAAGCGGCCATGCCGAAACTCATGGAATCTCTGTCGCCGAAAGCGGCCGGAGGGACGGCATTCGCTCAGGCCATTATGACTACCGATCTCGTGAAAAAGGAATCGGCCGTACACGTCAAATGTGGCAAATTGAGCTTCACCATAGGCGCCACGGCCAAAGGGGCGGGCATGATTCATCCAAACATGGCGACAATGCTCTGCTTCATAACAACCGATGTCGCGATAGACCGCACACTGCTCGACCTCGCAATCAAACGCGTAGTAAAACGCACGTTCAACAACCTGACCATCGACGGAGACACATCGACAAACGATATGATCCTCGCAATGGCGAATGGCGCAAGCGGCGTGGAACTCGGACGCGTCAGCGGCGACTTCAAGGTATTTGAAGACGCGCTATTCATGCTCTGCGACGACCTGTGCAAAAAGCTCGCCGCGGACGGCGAGGGCGCGACAAAGTGCATCGCGGTAAACGTGACGGGCGCGCGAACGGAAGATGAAGCGCAGATGGCGGCAAAGGCCGTAGCGGGATCAGTCCTAACAAAATGCGCGATGTTCGGCAACGACCCGAACTGGGGACGTATCGCTTGCGCCATCGGCAACTCCGGCGCACGCATCTCACGGAAAAACATGGCTATCGACCTCTGCAAAATCAGGGTGTTTGAAAGCATGCTACCGGTAGAATTCAACGAAACGAGAATGCAATCGCGGCTGCAGAAAAAAGAGGTGTCTATCGATATCAATTTAGGCTTAGGCATCAAAGAAGCTACCGCATATACGTGCGATTTCAGCTATGATTACGTGAAAATTAACGCGGAATATCACACATGAAATTTAGAGACAAGGCTTTTTTATTAACCCGGCGGTAATTAACTTCAATTATCTATTGAGTTTGGCTTTGTTTTTTGGTGACGGGGCTCATAAGTTCCCTCTTTCAATCAAACGGCAGGATGTACACTGTACATCCTCAC
>JAITUP010000149.1 GCA_031286265.1 Chitinispirillales bacterium
TTTTGATTTTAGCATTTTTACCCCGATAGTATGCCCACATGTCCCCCGTAAGCGGTCGCCGCTTATGGGGGACCGCAGGGGGGCTATCGTATCGGGGCGTTACGGATGATAAACTATGCTCGAAGTGAGTGAGGATGTACAGTGTACATCCTGCCGCTTGATTGAAAGAGGAAACTTCGAGCCCCGTCACCAAAAAACAAAGCCAACCTCAATAGATAATTGAGGTTAATTACCGCCGGGTTAATATGATAGAGATAAAAATAAAAAGATTTTGTCCTGCGACGATGTATATTCATGTAAAAGTACCTCTAAAAACTGCAATGAAAGCCATAAGAGGAGACGCTTATGATTACGAAGACACCGTTGTTGTTTCTGATGATTTTGTTGATGGGAGCGATGCCTTTGGCTGGCCGCCAGCCGGGGCCGACGAGAAACAAGTACCCTACGAGGGCTGAATTGGCCCAATTTGCCCTCCGCTTTGAGCAACTGTTCGATCGATGCGTGGATGAGCGGAGTACAGGCCGGAGAAGCGAACGATGTGCGGATATTTTGTACACACTCGGTTGGATATACTACGATCAGGCTGTAGATGAATCGCAGGAAGGGTACTTAGGCATACCGCCGACGCAACCGCAACCCGATTTTTCCAAGTTTTTACAGATATATCAGCTGCTCATGGAGGAATACCCCGACGTATTGCCAAGAGTATCCTTGCGTATGGCTACATTCTACATAGCGTCCGGCAAACCGGATAGCGCAAAGATCATTTTGGAGCAGAGCCTCGAGCAATTTCCCCATAGCCCTTTCATTTCCCGCATTCACTTCCGCCTTGCGGATATAGCGTTTACAGAAGGCAGATTCAGCCAATCGTACGACCATTTGCAGGAAATCCGGAAAAATCAGATCGACTCCGCATCATGGGAAAGGGCCCACTATAGAAGAGGGGAGTGCATGTACAGGCTCGGCAATTTCGATACGGCTATCAGATATTTTCACACCTTTGTCATTGAGTGCGATGCCAGACGCTACCGGCGTACCTTGGGACTTCGCTGTGAGGCGGTTAAATTTATAGCGTCCGCATTCTCCAATATGCCGGACGGAGCCCGAAGATGGAATGATTTTTCTCAGGAAAATAGAGACAGGCCACACATATCTGAAATAGAGGCTCGGCTCCGATTTTAGAAAAGAAAGGGACACCGCCAAAACTTTACCAAGGTACGGGAATTTCCGTTAACCAAATATCGTAAAAAGCCGAGCGATAAAGCAAAGGTTGGCGAATTAAAAAGGAAAAACGCCTCCGATATTTAGTACGCGCGGTTTACGCTCCTATTTTTTCAGATGGGCGGCTACTTGGACATCCTCCTTTTGAATGTGGTTGATGAGCCAGTCGCCGACGTTACGGATGATTTTGTTGACCAGCATTGGTGTGGGACCGGTTTGTTTCAGTTCTGCGGCTAAGTCTGTAATCACTTTTACGAAGCTTTCATGAAGTTTGCGATGATTTGGGAAATTCGGATAGTTTGATTCCCTTTGCAAATTCTCTTCTTCGCCAAAATGCCTTTTGGTGTATGAAATTAGAAAATTAAGGGTGTCGTCAATCTTATCCGCTACTTGACCCTCTTTGCACGCCGTTAGCAAGTTATCAATCGCTTTAATCAACTCCTTGTGTTGCGAATCAATAAGCGGATGCCCTGTTTCGAGAGCCGGGTTCCAAACGAAAGCCATAAAATACCTCCCTTTAATCGGTTAAATTGCCCATTATCTCGAAATATATATTACTGCGCGGTGTTTATTGTTATTATTTTTTTAAAAAAGCGGCGGACGGGGTTACATCAAGCGACAACTTTCCCAAACATGAAATTGGTGTATATCATTGAAACCTGAAAGATGCAGGACGGATTGAGGTAAGAGACGGAGGAAACCCTCCGTCCCTTTGAGGCGGTGTTTCTTAAAAGCTATCCTTAACCCTCCCGAGCAACGCTTCTGCCTGTTTTTCAAACCCTTTCTTTCCTAATAGTGCAAACATATTCTTTTTATAGGCTTCAACCCCGGGCTGATCAAACGGATTGACGCGCAGGATGTACCCTGAAAGCGCTACTGATTTCTGGAAAAAATAGAATAGCTGTCCGAGCGTCGTTTCGGATCTGTCTTGCAGTGTAAGCGTTGCCGATGGCACGCCGCCGTCTAAATGCGCAAGGATTGTCCCCTGAAACGCCTTGTCGTTGATATCCTCAAAGCTCCTGCCGGCAAGATAATTTAAGTCGTCGCTATCGTCTTCAAACTTGGGCACGGCCATTGTCGACGCGGTATTTTTCAAAATCATGAACGTCTCGAATACATTGCGCACCCCTTCCTGCATCCACTGGCCAAGCGAGTGCAAATCCGTCGTATAATCGAGCCCCGCGGGGAAAATGCCTGTCCCGTCT
The DNA here is from genome assembly GCA_031286265.1 of Chitinispirillales bacterium. Classification (GTDB taxonomy): domain Bacteria; phylum Fibrobacterota; class Chitinivibrionia; order Chitinivibrionales; family Chitinispirillaceae; genus GUT77. Next base: position 2,427 of record JAITUP010000149.1, read on the forward strand.
TTGCCTTCGCTCTCGCCGGAGAGCTGCTTCCACCATTCGCAGAAAAAATGCAACTGCGGCTGGAAAGTAGCCATGACTTCCGTTGTGTAGCCTTTTCTGAACAGAATATTTCTGACGGCCGCGTACCGTCCCGCCATGTTTTTTTCGATAGACTCGCCGCTACAAAAATCATACGCCGAAACCGCGCCCTCGAGCAATTTGGCGATGTCTATCCCCGCAACGGCCATCGGAAACAGCCCCACCGGCGTCATTACCGAGAACCGTCCGCCCACGTCTGCCGGAATTTCAAACGCCGCGTACCCCTCTTCCTTGGCAAGTTTGCGTAGCGCGCCTACCACCGGATCGGTCGTGGCCACTATCCGCGCCGCCGCTTCTTTGCGGCCGTAGCGCTGCTCCATCCATTGGCGGATGATACGGAATGCGATTGCCGGCTCGGTAGTCGTGCCGCTTTTCGAAATGACGTTGACCGCCACTTCCTTATCCTTGACAAGTTCCAACAGATCGGTTAGATAGTCGCTATTTATGGTGTGTCCCGCAAAAATCACGCGCGGCTTACGTAAATCCTCAAACGTCGGCGACAAAAACTCAATCGCCCCTTTCGTCCCAAGATACGATCCGCCAATCCCCACGCATATCAACACATCGGCCTTGGCGCGTATTTCCTGCGCCTTGTCATTAATGGCGCTAACCGCATCCTTGCCGATCCTCTTCGGCAAATCAAGCCAGCCAAGATAATCGTTCCCCAACCCGTCTTTGGCGGATAGCGACTTTTCGGCCTGCGCGACCGCAGGGGCATAGGCTTCAAGCTCGTCCGAAGACAGGAAACCAGACATAAATTTGTGATTGTAGAGAACATTCTGCATAAAATAGCTCCTTTTTTGGATATTTGGTGGATTATAAATACCGTGTGACGAATACTGGAATATAATATTTGGAAGCCATGTGGCGCAAATACTATATTAAGGTTTTAAGGAGAATTTTACGGTATGATAACCCAATTAGTCCTGGCCGCCATAACGCTATTCGCCCTGTTCACCCTGTTTCTCGTGATAAGCAAGACGACAAGCGTGATTGATAATTCCCTCTATAAACTTGAATACATGGTTCGCAAGGTATGCGACATACGGCTTGAAGACCTCGAGTTCAGATATAAGATCAAGGCTGCGGACAAGGCTTTTGAGGAAAGATACAGGCCGCATATAAAGGAAATACAGGGAGATATACGAAAGGCGGTTGACAGCAATGAGTAAACCCGGCAAGATTCTCGTTTTTTCCGCCCCGTCGGGCGCGGGGAAAACAACGCTCCTTACCCATCTCACAGAAAACGTGCCCGGCCTCGTCTACTCAATCTCGGCCACAACAAGGGCCCCGCGGACAGGCGAAGTAGACGGTACGCACTACTTCTTCCTGACCAAAGAAGAATTCGAACACAAAGCCGCAAACAACGAGTTCGCCGAATGGCAGGAAGTCCACGGAAACTACTACGGCACACCAAAAACATTCATCGATTCGGTAATAGAGAGCGGCCGCCACGTAGTGATGGATATAGATGTCTTCGGAAAATTAAAATTCGACAAAGCCTACCCGCAAGCAGCGGGAATAATGATAGTCCCCCCTTCAATGGAACACCTCGAAAACCGTCTGAAATCACGCGCCACAGACGAGGAGGAGGTCATCCGCCTGCGCCTGGAAAACGCGAGGACGGAAATGGAAGCCGCAGAGACGCAAGGAAAATATGAATATACGATCGTGAATGATGATTTGGAAATTGCGAAGGTTGAAGCGGTGGAGTTGGTGAAAAAAATCATTGAGCTGTGAACATAATATCCGATTCCTCTTCGCGGCTCCACGGTATCAATTCCCCGCCAAACGGCAATACAGACAAAAATCCATCCATCAAATATTTCGCCAGCGATTCAAATGTCGCGCCCGGTATCAGTTCGTCAACACAGCAGCTTTTTGCCGTCAACAATTTCACTTGCCTTTCTTTTTCCTCTCTGTCAATCCGCAAGAATTCAGGCAGCCTGCGAAACGCGCTTGTGACGGGTATCGATCCGTGCTGCAACACCGCGTCCGCGGTTCTCTTCTGCGCCGATCCTACAAGTTTCCGGCCGTCAACCATAATTTCATCTCGATTCGGCGCCAAAAAGCAGGGCAACTTTATCACCCGTTTAACTTCCTGCAAATCGCGATTTGAGTCATGGGTTTCGCATTTGATGGAAGCCCGTTCAAGCCCGTCCATCAAACATCTGGATAATAATCGGTAAGTTTCTGTAATTCCCGTTCCCATTCCCGTTATGGATTTCGGAAAAATGCAGCTATAGGTAATATCCCCATCATGCAGCACAGCCCGCCCGCCGGTAGGGCGCTTGACCCAGTCCGCCCCATTCTCACGTACAGCCTCCAAATCCAATTCATCTTCCGCCGTCTGCATGCATCCCAAGGTAATAGACGGCCGCATCCATGAATAAAAGCGTATCGTCACCCGCCCATCATTCATACACCGCTCCAACATGTATCGATCCGCCGCCATATTAAAATCAGCCGATTGCGCCTTATCTACAATAAACCGTATCATAGTACAAAAATACGTTTTGGCGGATGTTGATTTGAAATATTTTGTTCACTATATTTTGTTTAGCTTGAAGGCCTACATATACATACGGGCGGCGCCGACGCGCCGCCCGCACAGATTTACCGCAACAACTGCAACACACTCTGCGGCGCTTGGTTAGCTTGCGCCAGCATTGCCTGAGACGCTTGCTGGAGGATGTTGTTCTTTGTGAACTCCATGATCTCCCTTGCCATATCCACGTCGCGAATCCGGCTTTCAGCGGCCTGCAGGTTCTCGGCTGCCGTGTCCAGATTCTTGATTGTGTGTTCAAGACGGTTTTGCATCGCGCCGAGCAAGCTTCTCTGATGAGAAACCGTTTGCAGTGCGTTGTTCACCGTCTCGACGGCTGTCGCCGCGCCCCATTTGGTGCCGATGTCTACACGTTCAACGCCTAACGCCTTCGCGCGCATGTCGCCGATGGACAGGAACGACGTTTGGCCGCTGTTGGCGCCGATCTGTGACATCAGCGAGTCGGCGAGGTCGCTTGACGCCGCCTTGTATCCGCTGAAAACGAATGTGAAGCTGTCGCCTACGTTCTTCTCGAAGTAGTTCGCGGCGAGAGCGTTACCCGCGTTGGCGGAGAATTGGAGGCTTGAGCCGCCGTGTCCTAACGTCACACTACCGCTAAAAACGCCTTGATCAACGCTGGTAATCACCGTGCCGGCATTGAAAACGGTGTCCGCGTTGACTTTGGTGCCTTTGGCGAGGGTGCTGTCTTTGGCCATGTTGAACTCAAACTGGCCGGCCGCCCCCCCGGCGGTCATGTCCTGAGCTATGGTAACGCTGCCGCTCGTTATTGAAATCTTACCGGTTGCGTCCGTAGGCGCGCCCAGAGTGGCCTGATGCGTAAGCACCGTACCGTCTTCGAGGGTGATAGTCTTGCCGGCGGCAATTACCTGATCGCCGACTTTGAGGATATTGTTCGTCGCGTCCCACGATACCTCAACCTCTTTGCCGCTGACGTTCAGCAGAAGCGTACCGTCGGCGTTGAATTTGATATCGCTGCCCGCGGCGAAGACGCTGCCTTCTTTCAGGAATGAAACGCCCTCACCGGATTCGGCGCCTTTGAGATTAACACTGTTGCCGATGGTAACATTTTGGTTAAGCTCGCCGTCTGTGGTAATTTTGTAGTTACCGGCTTCAACGAGAACCGCACCAGCCACCACCGTTGACTCCCCACTCAAGAAACTCTGCGACGCGAGAGTGAAACCGGAGGCTACTGTGCCGTCTATGACGGTGTTTGTTTCCAAGCTGCCGCTCACTATAGTAAACGTGCCGCCGCCGTCGTTTCTTATAACCGCGCCGCCGTCAACGGTAATGGAATCGCCAACGCCTACCTCAACTCCGCCGACTTTGAATATGCCATCGCTGTAGGTGATTTTATCCGCGTCGCTACCGCCGCCGATCTGGCCGCTCGCTACCTCTATTTCTCCGCCGCTTATCAGCGTAAACGAGCTTCCCGCCGCAAGAATAGATCCTGCGGCTATCTGATCGACAACCGTCATATTAACGCTGGCGCCGATGGTCATTCCGTCTGCCTGTCCGAGTGTGTCGGCGATAGTGCCGGCTTCCGCCGCTTTCAATTCCACCCCGCCGTCCGCGATGATCTCGCCGGCTTTCAATCCGCCCGCTGTGACCAAGGTATCTTTTCCAAGCCCCGTAAATTCAAACACGCTTCCGTCCGGCCCTATCAATCGATAATTACCGGCTTCAAAAACCGCGTTGTTCAGCCCGTCATAAGTCTGGTCGACTTTCACCAGCATATACGCGCCGTCGAATGCCCAGTTTTTGTCATTTTTGACGCTGTTTATCATTGCGTTCATTTTGGATGGGTCTATAATCACCCCGCTATTATTATTAACGCGCAGGGTTCCATTGATCGCTTCGGCCACGCCTTTCGCGCTGCCTTCGAGCAATTTTTTCGTGTTGAACTCCGTAGTATTGCCGATGCGGTCGATTTCAGCTTTAAGCTGTTTGACTTCGGCTTGGAGTTCTACCCTGTCGGCGTCTGTATTGGTATCGTTGGCCGACTGGACAGCGAGTTCTCTCATCCTTTGCAGGATTGAGTGCGTCTCATTGAGAGCGCCTTCCGCGGTTTGTATTAAGGATATGGTATCGGACGCGTTTTTCGAGGCCATGTTTAGCCCGCGAATCTGTCCTCTCATTTTTTCCGAGATGGCGAGCCCTGCGGCATCGTCTCCGGCCCGGTTGATTCTGAGACCGCTGGAGAGTTTCTCCATCGATTTAGAACCGTTTAGCGCACTAATGCCAAGCTGGCGGTGCGTATTGATGGCCATTAGATTATTATTGATTCTCATGGTACAACCTCCTTATGGGGTTTAAGGTTAAAAAACTCGGCGACTCCTTGCCCGCCGCTGATTGCTAGTATTAACCGGCCGTTTAATACCAAACAATCCCTTCCCCCAACTTGTACCGAACTTTGGGCGTTGTCCCCCCGCCTATTATTTTTATCGGCGTTTTTCGACCCCGACTTTAGCGGTTTTTTTTCAGTTTTTTGAAAAAATTGCGCTTCGTGACACTTATAACTTATATTGGCATATATCAGTCATAAAGTTTGTTTTTTACGGGAGATTTGTATTATGGGTAGACTTGTTGGTAGCGTTGGATACTTGTTTTTTGGCGTTGTGATAATTGGGGCGTTTTCTTTGGCGTTTGGCGGCAGCGGTTCTTTTACTGATCCGAGAGACGGTCAAACATATCGTACAGTTACTATTGGTAATCAGACTTGGATGGCGGAGAACCTTAATTTTAACGCTTCCGGTAGTTGGTGTTATGATGATGGTCCAGCCAATTGTGATTTGTATGGTCGTCTTTATGATTGGAATACCGTTATGGCTGGTTCCCCTAGTTCATCGTCTAGTCCGAGTGGTGTTCAGGGTATTTGTCCTGATGGTTGGCATGTTCCTTCCGATGATGAGTGGACTACGTTGGTTAATTTTGTCAATACCAGTACTACCAGCACTGATAATTCAGGTACTCGGTTGAAGGCCTTGATTGGTTGGGATCCTTGGAGCGGTACTCTTATTCCTGGTACCGATGATCACGGCTTTTCGGCTTTGCCCGGCGGCGGCCGCTACGCAGATGGCACTTTCTGGGTTGTCGGTACGTACGGCAACTGGTGGAGCGCCACGGAGTACGATGCGTCTAGTGCTTGGCGCCGGGGCATGCTCTCGGACGCCAGCTACGTGTACTCGTACCGGGACTTCAAGACCGATGGGTTCTCTTTGCGTTGTGTTCAGAAATGATTTGACGGAGAAGACGGAAAAACCGTCACCCCCACATCACCCCAAAATCCCATTTTTTAGACAAAACTCGAAAAAAACTTGCACTTTCGTCTAAAAACATGTATATTTAAGACTATGAACCCGATAAAACGTGATAAAAGTCGTCACGGGAATCCGCCGCTCCGGGAAATCTACGCTGTTTTGCCTGTTTATGGACAAACTGAAAGAAAACGGGGTCGGCGACGACCAGATTGTGTTTTATAATTTTGAGGATTTCAGCCTGAAAAACTTCTTAAAAGACCCCGCGGGCCTGCATGAGCAAATTGTGGCCAAAGCGAGCGACGG
>JAITUP010000172.1 GCA_031286265.1 Chitinispirillales bacterium
TTTAGTATTTTTACCCCGATAGTATGCCCACGTGTCCCCCGTAAGCGGTCGCCGCTTATGGGGGACCGCAGGGGGTCTATCGTATCGGGGCGTTACGGGGCAGAGCCCCGTCCCCAAAAAACAAAGCCAAACTCAATAGATAATTGAGGTTAATTACCGCCGGGTTAATATAATTGCGTGGGAAACTACGCTGGAGAGCTCTCTTTTTTAAAATCAAGTCAATTTTACCATTTCATCCCGGCAATGAATTATATTTGTGAGGGGAGTGATGAGCGGAACAGGAGGAATTTTGTAAATGAAACAACTACCGACCGGCCTGCAGGTATTTGAGTACATCCGTACTTCGGATGCCGTATATGTTGATAAGACGAGTATGATTTACAAAATTGTGTCAGAACCTAGAAAGCAATTTTTCATCTCCCGTCCGCGCCGTTTCGGCAAGACGCTTTTATGTTGGACGCTCAACGCGCTTTTTAGCGGAAAACGAGAGCTTTTTGAGGGGCTTGCGATTTCTAAGACCAACTGGGTGTGGGAGAGCTATCCGATCATTCATTTAGATATGAGTAAGGTATGTACAACCCGCGGTACGGCTGGCGTTGAAGATACTTTGGTTTGGCAAACGAAAAAAGTCGCCGATGAGTTAGGAGTAAATCTCGATGGATTGACTGGTTCGGAGGTAATGTTAGCAGAGGTGATTATCGAGGTTTCTAAGAAGCGTGGCAAGCCCGCGGTTGTGATTATCGATGAATACGACAAGCCTTTTCTTGACTTTTACGATAAGCCGCTAATGGCGGATGAAGTCCGTGAAGTTATGAGGGGATACTATTCCCAACTTAAGGCGAACGAGTTGCACATGCGTTTTTTATTTATGACGGGGATTTCTAAATTTACCAAAGCCGGCGTTTTTTCGACGCTGAACAATCTGAACGATCTGTCGCTTGTGGAAGATTACGGAGCATTGCTTGGGTATACTGAGGAGGAACTTACCGAATATTTCAGCGAGCATTTTGAAGTTGCGGCGAAGAAACAGAACATGCCGGTCGTTGAGCTTGTTGAGAAGGTACGGGCATTTTACAACGGGCATTGTTTTGACGGTGAGCAGAAAGTATACTGTCCTTTTTCGGTACTTAGTTTTTTGCAAAGCCATCAGTTTCTAAATTTTTGGATACATAGCGGAAGCACGAAAGTAATAGCCGACTACATGAAGGACAGGAACCTCACGGTTGAGCAATTCAGGGGGATGCAGGTTTCGAGAGATTTTGCGAGTAGCCCCGGTGAAATTGAGACTGCGCCGCCGGAAAGTTTTTTTTATCAGGCAGGGTATCTGACGCTTCGTGAGGGCGTTTCCGACGATTTTTCGCTTGATTATCCTAATGTTGAAGTACTTAATTCTATGTCGGAATTAGTTTATAAGAATATGGCTCAGCATGGCGGCGATTTTATTGATTTGCGCGGCCCGTTGTTACGCGCGCTTTGTGATGGCGACAGCGAATTTTTCATTGAGACGCTCAATCGCCTTCTTGCCGGCATTCCCTACAATGATTACACCGACGCGGCAAAACAAGGGGTGCGGCTGAAAAATTTGAAAATCACCACACAGGAGTGGCTCTACCGTTCTACTATTCTCGCGTTTTTCCGCGGCTGCGGCGTACTCGCGTTTGGCGAGATGCACAACAACCAAGGAGGCTCTGATATGCTGGTGACACACAAAAATATGCCATGGATAATTGAAATCAAGATCGCCAAAGATAATGACAGCGCGGCAAAAGCGGAAGAGGCGATGGCGCAAATCAACAACAGGCAATACGATGCGCCCTATCAAAATGCCAAAAAACTGGCCATTGCGATAAACGATGAGACACGCCAGATTGAAGAATGGGTAGTTTTATAGTGCGGAGTTAAAACAAAGTTTGTAATAATGACAGTTACAATATTCTATATTTGTATGCTTGATGCATAGTTCATTATCAAACTATAAAATAGCTTAAACGAGAGGAAATCATGGGTAAAAGTATTGTGCAGAAGATTTTGGATGCCCACATCGTAATCGGCGCCCCCGAAACAGGGAGCGCGGTGGGGATACGGATCGACCAGACGCTTACGCAGGACGCTACCGGGACGATGGCGTATTTGCAGTTTGAGGCGTTGGGATTTGACAGGGTGAAAACGGAAGTATCCGTGTCTTACGTGGATCATAACACGATTCAGGAAGGGTTTGAAAACGCCGACGATCATAAATATCTTGAGACCGTCGCGGCGAAATACGGGATTCTGTTTTCCAAGCCGGGGAATGGTATTTGCCATCAAATACATCTCGAACGGTTTGGCAAACCCGGCAAGACGCTTCTCGGCAGCGATTCGCACACGCCCACCGGCGGCGGGCTCGGGATGATTGCCATCGGGGCAGGCGGGCTTGACGTGGCTGTGGCTATGGGCGGCGGGCCGTTTTATCTTACTTATCCGCAAGTCGTTAAAGTGGAGTTGACGGGAGCGTTGCGTCCGTGGGTGGCGGCTAAAGATGTGATTCTTGCGTTGATTGAGATTTTGGGGACAAAGGGCAATGCCGGATCGATGGTGGAGTATGGCGGGGCCGGGGTGGATACGCTGAGTGTGCCGGAGCGGGCTACCATCACCAACATGGGCGCGGAGCTTGGGGTTATCACATCCGTTTTTCCGTCCGATGAAAAAACGCGCCAATTTCTGAAAGCGCAGGGGAGGGAAGAGGGGTATGCCGAAATCAAGGCAGACGCCGACGCTTCTTATGATAGGGTGATAACGATTGACTTGTCTACACTCGAACCGCGTGCGGCTTGCCCGCATTCGCCGGGGAATGTCAAAAATTTGTCGGAACTGAAAGGCACGAAGGCCGATCAGGTTCTTATCGGCTCGTGTACCAATGCTTCTTATCGCGATATTATGTTGACCGCCGCCGCGCTCAAGGGTAAAAAAGTGTCGCCGCGGGTATCGCTTGGCGTCGCTTGCGGTTCGCGTCAGGTTTTTGAGATGGTCGGCAGGAATGGGGCGCTGGCAGATATTATTTCATCCGGCGCGAGAATTTTGGAACTCGCTTGCGGTTTCTGCATCGGCAATTCGGTAGCGCCGCGTACCGACGCGGTGTCGGTGCGCACATCCAACCGTAACTTTTATGGCCGCAGCGGGACGGCCTCGGCAGACGTATACCTCGTATCGCCCGAAGCGGCGGTAGCGGCGGCGCTTTCAGGGGAAATTTGCGACCCGTGTGAATATTTTAAGAGCGCCGATTATCCGCAGATTGATACGCCCGAAAAATTTATAATCGACGACAGCATGATTCTTTCGCCGTCATCCGATCCGTCACAAATTGAAATTTTCCGCGGCCCAAATATAGGCGATCCGCCGTCAAATGAATCCTGCCCGGACGTGATTGACGGATGCGTATCAATAAAGGTCGGCGACAAGATTACAACCGATCACATCATGCCTGCCGGAAGCCGCTTGAAATATCGTTCCAACATTCAAAAATACGCCGAGTTCGTTTTTGAGCGCGAAGACCCGGAGTTTTCAAAACGCGCGCTTGACAATAAGGGAAAGGGCGTTCACAACATCATCGTGGGCGGAGACTCATACGGACAGGGCTCTTCTCGCGAACACGCGGCGATCTGCCCGATGTATCTTGGGGTGAAGATGGTGGTGTGCATATCCATGGAGCGTATCCATCGCGCGAACTTGGTAAATTTCGGCATCATCCCCGCAACATTCGAAAACAGTGCGGATTATGCGTTGATAAATCGCGATGATGTGTTGACAATATCGAACGTGCGCCAGTCCATACAAAACGGCAAATCTTTAATCGCCGTTCGCAAGAGCGACGGCCTGTCAATTAAGCTGAATGTCGAATTGACAGAACGGGAAAAAGGGATGATACTGGCAGGCGGATTGATCAATCAATGCAGGGATGGGGAATGAAAGTTACGTTTATTGCGATTATAGCATTGCTGCTTGCAATCACCGGTTGCAAAAAAAAAGAGACGGCGCAAGTTCCAGACGAAGTCGAGAGCGTTGTTGTGGAAGAAATCGCCGAGGTTGTCGCGGACACGATTTTTGTTTGGCTGGATTCCATCCACAGGGGCGAAGGGCCTTTCAATGTTATGGAGAGGCTGAGAATAAACAGAAATCTACGGCAGAGAATACTTTATGAACTTGCTAACGAGGCGGATTTGACGACGCTCAGAGTGGGGGAGAGGTTTGCGGCGGTCTACGATTTGGATACGGCGCGGCTTTGGGGGTTTATTTATTTCCAAGACGTGATAACCACGCACCGCATACAACTGTCATACGATGAGGACGGCGCTTTCGCTGACGCGATTCACGTTTTAGACGAAAAACCGCATACGATGCGCCATCGATTGATAAGAGGGGCGCTCAATCACACCACCCTCGACGCGGAACTTAGAAGCATGGAGATTCCGCCTCGCGTGGGGCAGGCCGCGTCCAACATTCTCGAATGCAAGATAGCGTTCAGAACCGATGCCCGGATTGGGGACGAGTTTGAACTGCTGCTTGCGGAAACAACTTTTCAAGACACCGTTGACGGCGTGGCGGTCGAGCGGACGTTAGACGGCAGGACAGAGTTGCTCTTTGTGGCGTATTCGGGCGTGAGGGCGGGATCGGTGAGGGCCTACAAGTTTTTTGACGGCGATAAGAGTTCATACAACGCACACTACACGGAAGACGGCGAAGCGTTGATTTTTTCCGGTTTGCGTTATCCGCTCGATAGAATACACATCACATCGTCTTTCGGTATGCGCAGACATCCGGTCACCGGTAGAAGCGCGATGCACAACGGCGTTGATTACCGTGCGAGAGCAGGGACACCGGTCTACGCTGTCGCAGAGGGGCGTGTCACCAAATCGGCATTCGACAACGCGTCCGGAAACTACATCGCGATCAGGCATAACGACGGCTATTCATCGTATTATCTCCATTTAAGCAGAAGAAGTGTCAACGTGGGCGCAAATGTGAGAGCGCGTCAGGTCATCGGGCTGTCGGGAAACACCGGTCTAAGTTCCGGGCCGCATCTGCATTTCGGCTTCAGGCGTCCAAACGGTACGTGGATGAACCCGCTCAGCAAGAGAATGATTGCTACGCCGAGATTGACAGGAGAGAAATTAGATAATTTGAAATTGCAAATAGAAGATATCAGGCGGATTTATAGTGAATTGGACGGCGCGTAGCGCCGCCATCTCATTCAAACGACATAACCAATGCGTCTGCCGCCCCGTCCGCGAGTTTTATTTTCACAATATCGCCAAGTTCCATTGACTTCACGCTTCTGATTGTCGCGCCTTTTTCATTTTGTACGATGCCGTAGCCGCGCCCGAGTACCGCGAGCGGGCTAAGGGCGTTTAGGCGATCGGCCGCGGATTTCAGGAGTTCGTGTTTTATATGTACCGACGATTTCATAGCGAGGCTGAAACGGTTTTGAAAATCGTCGAGCCCTTGCTCGGCGTTTTGTATTATGTGGATGGGACGGTGCATCGCCCGCGATGATTTTATCCTGTTGATTTTGCCGTTTATGTTTGCTATGTATCTGTTGAAAGCGTTTGCGAATTGCGCGGAGCAGTGTTTGAAGTGCCGATCGTTTTCTTTCGTATCCGCAACGGCCATTTCCGCCGCGGCGGACGGTGTGGGCGCTCTCATGTCCGCTACAAAATCCGCAATCGTGAAATCAATTTCGTGCCCGACGGCAGAGATTATCGGTATCCGCGATTCAAAAATCGCCCGTGCTACGACTTCCTCGTTAAACGCCCACAAATCCTCAATCGCCCCGCCGCCCCGACCCACAATCATCAAGTCAATCTGCCCGTCATAATTGTTCATCAAATGTATTGATTTGGCAATCTGACCCGCCGCCTTACCGCCCTGAACAGGCGTATCGATGATGACAATATCCGTTTGTGGCGCGCGCCTTGCCACCACCCGCACAATATCCCACAAAGCCGCGCCCTGCTTGCTCGTTACTACGCCCAATGTACCGACAGAGTGGGGGAGAGGTTTTTTATGATTGTCGTCAAATAGCCCTTCTTTTAATAATTTTTCTTTCAATTTCTCAAACGCAAGATGTAGCGCGCCCTCTCCGGCCGGCATCAACCGGTGAACGCTTAATTGATAATATCCGCCTTTTTCGTATACGCTGATTGACGCGATGGCAAAAACCGCCATATTATCCTGCGGCTTAAAATCTAACTTTTGCGCTGCCGTTTTCCAGATGACACCCGGTATCTGGCTGTTCGCGTCTTTGAGCTTGAAATAGCAATGCCCGCTCGGATACGATTTCCACCCGCTCAATTCGCCCTCAACCCAGACAAGCGTGTTGCGCGATTCGAAAATCTGCGCGATGCCGGAATTAATCTCGCTTATCGTATAGGGACGATCGGATTCCTGCGGAGTGAGGAAATCAAAATCGTCGATAGCGTTGGTGTAATCAATATCATTCATATTATTAACCCGGCGGTAATTAACCTCAACGTTAAAATCAACTTCAAAACATTAAAGTCAAAATCTTTTAAACCTTTTGGTGACAGGGGCTCCGCCCCCGTAACGCCCCCATGTTAAAACCGACTACGCTAAAACCCTTACCCTTAAAACCATACGGGCGGGTGTAATGCTAAAGTCAAAACAAGTCGATGGGGCGGTTTTATTTTTGATTTTAACATTTTACCCCGATAGTATGCCCACATGTCCCCCGTAAGCGGTCGCCGCTTATGGGGGACCGCAGGGGGGCTAAAGTATCGGGGCGTTACGGGGCAGAGCCCCGTCACCAAAAAACAAAGCCAAACTCAATAGATAATTGAGGTTAATTACCGCCGGGTTAATAATTATATTTTTCAGCTATACATTGGCTCCAGATTATCCTTAATATTGTTATACGGCAGCCACAATTTACTGACAATTTCACCCTATCTATACAAAGAGGTTTCCGTGTTCCATCAACTAAAGATAATATTTGTGCATAAACAATGTCATTTTTTTTTAATTTTTTGGGAGGGATGGGGACAGCCCTCTACAAGCCAATCGGCCTAACGTGTCTATATAGAGAAATGTTGAAACGCCTGTTTTTTTGATTTTATCTTTATTGACATACCGCCGCCCATAAATTATTTTACACTTTTGAATGTATGTTGATTCACAATTAACACAGAAAAAACGGGCGGTCCCGATGGCGAAACATATCTCCGATATTTTGAACGATAACCGCATATCGTTCAGCTTTGAGTTTTTTCCGCCCAAGGACCAGAAAGCGTCCGATACGCTTTATAAGACAATAGCGGAATTGTCCCCGCGGCAGCCGGCGTTTGTGAGCGTTACGTATGGCGCGGGAGGGAGTACTACGGAATTGACGCACGATTTGGTTACACGGCTTCAGCGGGATACGGACTTGACCGTGGTCAGCCACTTGACTTGCGTGGGAACTACGTTTGCGGGGATTTCTGAGATATTGGATTCATACCATAACAGCGGGATCAGGAATATTATGGCGTTGCGGGGTGATATGCCGAAGAATGGCGCCCCTCCATCGTTTGATTTTCGGTATGCGGCGAATCTTGTCGGCTACATCAAAAAGAATTATCCCGATATGGGGATAGGAGTCGCGGGCTTTCCCGAGGGGCATCCCGAAACGCCCAACCGTCTCAGGGAAATTGACTATTTGAAGGCGAAAGTTGACGCGGGAGCGGATTATATATGTACGCAGTTATTTTTCGATAACCGTGATTTTTACGATTTTTGCGAACGATGCGAGCTGGCGGGGATAAAAATCCCCATAATAGCCGGAATAATGCCGGCTACCAACCGCAAAGGAATGGAACGGATGGCGGATTTAGCGTTGGGGGCGCGTTTCCCGGCGAGACTTCTCAAGGCGTTTTCCAGAGCGGGAAATGATGATGCCGGCTTCGAAAATGTGGGAATCCACTGGGCCGCGGAGCAGGTTAGAGACTTGATTGATAACGGGGTGAAGGGAATCCAATTCTACACCCTGAACAAATCAAAAGCCACCCTGAAAATTTATGAGTCTTTGGGCATAACAGACTCAAAAAATCTGATATAAAAAACCTAAAACGAAATGAGGTAACAAAAATGTCGTTCGATGTAGCGTCCTTTATGGAAAAAGTAAAAATCAAAGACCCCGCTGAAAAGGAATTTCATCAGGCGTCGGAGGAAATCGTCCGCTCGCTCGCCCCTTTTCTCGACAAGAACCCGAAATACATTAAAGCCAAGATCATGGATCGGATGATTGAGCCCGAGCGCGTCATTATGTTCCGGGTACCGTGGGTGGATGATAACGGCGAGGTGCAGGTGAACCGAGGCATTCGCATTCAGATGAACTCCGCGATTGGGCCGTATAAGGGCGGGATACGTTTTCATCCGTCGGTCAGCCTCGGGGTTCTCAAGTTTTTGGCGTTTGAACAGACGTTCAAAAACTCGCTTACGACTCTGCCCATGGGCGGCGGCAAAGGCGGTTGCGACTTTGACCCCAAGGGAAAATCAGACAATGAAGTAATGCGCTTCTGCCAATCGTTTATGGCGGAGCTCTATCGCCACATCGGGCCGGATTTAGACGTACCCGCCGGGGACATCGGGGTCGGCGCGCGCGAGGTTGGGTATATGTTTGGCATGTATAAAAAATTGAGGAATGAATTTACAGGCGTATTTACCGGTAAAAAACTCGGCTGGGGCGGCAGCCTCATCCGTCCGGAAGCCACCGGGTACGGTTGCGTATATTTCTGTGCCGAAATGCTAAAAACGCGCGGTTTGGGATTTGAAGGCAAGACCGTCGCGATAAGCGGTTCCGGCAACGTGGCGCAATACGCATGCCAAAAAGCGACGCTACTTGGGGCAAAGGTAGTAACGCTATCCGACTCAAACGGGACGATATATGACCCGGACGGGATCAGCGGCGATAAATTCAAATTCTTGCAAGAGTTAAAAAATGTAAAACGCGGCAGAATCAAGGAATACGCGGATGAATTTAAGTGTCAATATATGGAAAACGCGCGTCCCTGGTCTGTTAAATGCGATATAGCCCTCCCCTGCGCGACACAAAACGAACTCAACGGCGACGAGGCGAAGGCGCTCATCAATAACGGCTGCGTCTGCGTGGGCGAAGGCGCGAATATGCCGAGCACACCGGAAGCCGTCACACATTTCATCGGCGCAAAAATCCTATACGGCCCCGGCAAGGCGGCAAACGCGGGCGGCGTGTCAACAAGCGGCTTGGAAATGACGCAAAACAGTATGCGCTTGAGCTGGGCAAGAGAAGAAGTCGATCAAAAACTCTCCGGCATAATGAAAGCCATCCATGCCCAGTGCGTAGAGTACGGCAAAGACGGCGATTTCATTAACTACGTAAACGGCGCGAATGTTGCGGGGTTTGTGAAAGTAGCGGACGCGATGATCGACCAAGGCGTTATTTGATGGTTTACGCCGGGTTAATATTAACCCGGCCACCGGCAAAATCGTATTTTCTACATTCTCATCTCACGCAATCTTCTAGCGCGTTCGTCTATCGGCGGATGCGTACTGAACAATTTGCCCATCATGCCGGCGGCGCCAAAAGCGTTGACGATAAACATGTTGGAAGTCGCCGGGCTGCCCATGCTTTCAGGCATCGGCGAATACGTGACACCGGCTTGAAGACGCTCGAGCGCTCTGGCTAACGCGTCCGGGTTCCCGCACATGCGCGCGCCGGTCGCGTCGGCTACGTATTCGCGGCTTCTCGATACGGCCATTTGGATCATCGCCGCTACCAACGGCGCGAGGATCATTGCGGCTAAAGAGAGCGCTAACATCGCACCGCCGCCCCTGTTGCCGCCGCGCCGCCTACCGGAAAACATCATCGCGCGCGCAAGATAGCTGACCACTCCGCCAAGCGTGGCGGCTATGGTGCTTATCAGCGTGTCGCGATTTTTCACGTGCGCGAGTTCGTGTGCCATCACACCCTCGAGTTCGTCGTCACTAAGCAGTTTCATTATTCCCTCCGTAGCCGCTACGGAAGCATGTGAAGGGCTGCGGCCCGTCGCGAAAGCGTTTGGGCTTTGGGTAGGAACGATATAGACATTAGGCATTGGCATGCCGTTCCTCTGCGCGAGCCTTTCTACCATATTGTATAGCTTGGGCGCGTCTGTCGGGCCGATCTGCCGCGCCTTGTACATCTTGAGGACGATCTTGTCGGAAAACCAGAACATGATGAAATTCATCAGCCCGCAAACGATAAGCGCGTTAAGCGCCCAGGAATTGCCGGCTTCGGGCCCACCGCCGTAAGTCATACCGAAAATGTGGGCAAGGCCTACGATTAAGCCGGTTAAAGCGGCAAGAAGCATTGTAGTCTTTAGTGTGTTCATAAAATAACCTCCTAGAAAAAATTAACACGAAAACAAAGAAACAGACGTAATATACTTGATGCTACCTAAAAAAACAATATCTGAATTTCACCGCCGCAAAATAAATTATATTTGTGGGCATTGGGATACTCCCTCGCCTCCCAAAAATTTTTAAAGTTTTATGAGGTTTTAAAAATTATATGAAAAAAAAATATCTAATCCTCATACTGATCCCTATCGCAGCGTTTGCTTCCGCGGAGAACGGGGAGAGCATGGATGGCGACATTCTCCACTTGATGGCGCGGCTTGTCCTGCAACTCGGAATAATCGTCATGACCGCGCGGTTTATCGGGCTTCTGTTTGAGAAAACAAAGCTGCCGATCCCGTCGCTTCTATTTGAGGTTCTCGCCGGTATCATCATCGGCCCATACGTTTTAGGCAGCCTGCCGTTGCCGGGATTTCCGCACGGTATCTTCCCGATACCTTCCGGCATGGGGCTTCCCGTTTCCCCGGAGCTCTACGGATTAGCCACCATCGCGTCGATAATTATGCTGTTCTCGGCCGGGCTGGAAACGAATTTACCGCTGTTGCTTAAATTTTCGTTTGTAGGGCTGCTCGTGGGATTAGGCGGGGTAATCGCTTCTTTCGTTGCCGGAACGGCTGTCGCCGCGCTGTTTTTCGGGCTTGATTACCATGACCCCATAGCGCTCTTCCTCGGCGCTATATGCTCATCGTCCTCAATGGCTATCGCCGCCCGCATCCTTTCCGAAAAACGCAAAATCGACTCACCCGAAGGCGCCACTATTTTCGCCGCCGAAGCCATCGACGACGTAGCCAACGTCATCATCCTCGCGGCCGTACTCGGCTTCATCGCCACAACGGCATCAGGTGGAACGGAAGCCGGAGTGTTCCAAGGGCCTCTATTAGTCATCATAAAAGCGGTTCTGGTTTGGTTCTGCTTCACCGCCGCCGGGATACACTTCTCAAGCCCGCTTTCAAAGGCCATAAAAAAATTCAAATCCATCACCTACATTTCCATTTTCGCTCTCAGCCTCGCTTTTATTTTAGCCGGAGTGTTCCAAATGGTAGGCCTCGCAATGATTATGGGGGCATACATCGTAGGCCTCAGCCTCTCTAAAACCGACCTGTCGGAAACGGTACACGATGAAATCAAAGTGTTGCACGGTTTCTTTGTCCCGGTATTCTTCATTGTCATGGGAATGTTAGTAAATCCATACGCCATAATGTCCAAAGACGTGTTGATATTCGGCGCGGTCTATACCGCCGTCGCGATGCTCGCGAAGATAGCCGGCTGCGGCATCCCCGCCCTGTTTCTGAACTTCAACCGCCTCGGCGCCCTGCGTATCGGCGTATCAATGGCGCCACGCGGCGAAATGGCGTTCATCGTCGCCGGCGTAGGGCTTTCATCGGGCATCATAGATCAAAAATTCTTCGGCGCCGCAATGCTCATGGTACTCGTGTCGGACATCATAGCCTCGCCGTTTATACCGTCGCTCTTCCGTAACGATAAAACGGGAACAAAAAAAGCGTTCCCCGTGAGAGAAACCGTAATCACACACATAGACCTCACGTCAAGCGGGCTGACAAAATTTCTAGAAACAAAAACCGTCGAATCATTCCGCTCCGAGGGCTACTATATCCACTCAATAAACGTAGGCGGCCACAACATGTATCACCTGCGAAAAGACGAAGCGCTCATAACTCTCCACAGCATAAAAACCAGATTAGAATTTGAATCCGACACGCAGGATGTGATGTTCATTAAAACCATCGTCTATGAGGCGCTGCTCGAAATAAATAGCTTTATATCGGGCGTCAAAGATCTGATTAAACCGGAAAACATGCTCAAAAACCTCGCCGGCATAGAGTACGCAGTAAAATCGGATATCAAAAACGCCCTCTCGCCGGGCAGCATTATTCCCTTCCTCGCGGCGGAAACCAAACAGCAAGCCATAGAAGAATTGGTCGGCATACTCCACAGCGAAGGGCTTGTCAAATCCAAAAACGACGCTATAACAGCGACAATGACGCGCGAAGCATCCATGAGTACCGGCATGCAGCACGGAGTAGCAATCCCGCACGGCAGAACAGACGCGGTAAACAAAATTACAATGGCGGTCGGATTGTCAAAA
Source organism: Chitinispirillales bacterium (assembly GCA_031286265.1). Lineage (GTDB taxonomy): Bacteria > Fibrobacterota > Chitinivibrionia > Chitinivibrionales > Chitinispirillaceae > GUT77. The sequence continues at coordinate 12,512 of JAITUP010000172.1, forward strand.
AAAGGTATCGACTACAAATCGATTGACGGAGAACCGTCAACAATTGTTGTGCTGGTATTGTCGCCAAAAGATTCGGAAAGCCCGCACATACAACTCCTGGCCAATATAGCCGCGCTGCTTAACAATGAGGAAATGCGGGCAAAACTGCTGCAATGCAGAACTCAAGAAGAGACCTATAATTTTTTCAAGGCAGGATTGGGGAGGTGATTTTTTGGCGATGTTCATTCAAGCGGGGTTGGGGAATGTTGCAAAAACGGGGCTGTTGCAAAAGCCTGTAACGACGTCATTGCGAGCGAAGCAATGACGGCTTTTTTAGACAGCCCCACATTTCCTTACATCATCTATTATCGCGAAACGTGGGAAAACCCGTGGATTTTCGCGACATTGGGTTAGGACGGGATTTGTAAAGTTCGTCACCTTCGCTATGCTCTGTTATTGTTAAGCCGCTTCTTTTGGTATAGGTGTATTCCCAATCGCTTTCAAGCCACTCACATACACGGTTTTCGTTGATGGAGTAAAATCCGCCTCCCGTTAAAGTTAGGGTATTATCGGATATGGAATACTGTCTCGTATGTGAAGAGGTATTGATGAATCTGTTGTTTCCTTGTGTAGTCCATGAGCCGTCATAGTCTCCATACCACCAACCTTCTAAAATTCTAAAAAACCAGATAAAATCACCGTTTGATCTTAATATAAACCCTCTACAACGTTCTTCTTCAAAGTAATCATCATAATAACAATCTGCCCATACTTCATTTGCGCCATTTACAAGCCTGTTATCTCTACTTCCGCTGGAACTGGCTCCGCTTCCACAGATGACCACGTTTGTTATACCGGGCGTCCTTGTATATTCGCCATAGCCAACCGTTAGGGTGTTATTATTACCAGACAGAGCATAGCTATCCTCATAATCAAGCTTAAAAATTACCTGATTCCCACTTGTTGACCAACTACCGACATCATAATAAAACCAATCATCATCATCGATACGCTGAACACGCATATAAACGCCATTTGACAGAAAAACGTAACCATGTCTATCATCCGGCTCCACCCACGCCTCGCCCTCTCCGGTAACTAACGCCAGGTCTATGACGCCCGTGTTTCCATTCGGATCGTCATCGTTAGTGGTGTTGTTATTATCTCCGTGGTTCACTACGTCATCCCCGTCGTCCCCACATCCAGCCATACCTACCGCCAAAACCACCGCGACAACCGCCGCGCCGACCAACTTTGTGAAAGTTTTTGCTTTCATTTCCTGCCTCCTTTTTTGGGTGAAATTTATTGGGTATAATATATTACAATTATCCCAGTTTCAAAAAAAATATCGCGACCGCCGTACTGCGATGCTACTGTATATACGCTCCGCTAACCCCGAAAGCTCTTGGTGAACTTAGAGGGAAAGAGCAAGGCGGAAGCCTATGGAGCCGTTGCCATTGATCGAGGTTGTTTGGCCACGATAAAACACTTGGCTGCCTAACGCGTCCATGTTAAAATTGCCCCCGCGTAATACGCGGCCGCCGCCGTCAGATGTAGGACCCGTAGGATCAGTCTTAGCATCAGCCGTATAACCGTGCAACCAATAATCATTAACAAACTCCCAAACATTACCGCTCATATCAAAAATACCTAATTCATTAGGCAATTTACCACCAACAGGATGAGGCCGACGTATACCAGTAACGACAACGGTACTATTACCATGATACCAAGCAACATCATCAATATCATTACTACCAGAAAACACAAAACCACCACTATGATTACCACCACGAGCGGCAAACTCCCACTCTGCCTCGGTAGGCAAACGAAAAGTACGACCGGTCAAAGCATTCAAAGCAGGAATAAAATCATTAACAATCATATCCCAACTAACCATCTCAACAGGATGTTGACCACTCTCAGGATACCACGAGGGATTGTTATCCCTACCCATAACAGCAACCCACAAAGCCTGAGTAACTTGAAACTTACCAATGTAATAACTATTAGTCAAAGTAACTTGATGGGGAACCAATTCCAGATCTCTACAATAATCATGCTGCTCTGGAGTACATCCCATAGTAAAAGTACCGCCCTCAACATAAACCATATCAAAAGAAACATCACCAGCAGCAATAGTAAAACCCTGTGCAAAATTAGCCGTGACAGTCTTAGGTGCGTCCATCGATATAGAAGTATTCATAGAACTTGCGTTGGTAATATCCACCGCCCCCGACCAGTGGGTAAATACCCAGCCGGGGCTGGCCGTAGCCGTTATGGTAACTTGCGTTCCGTCAGCGTAGCTCCCGCCGCCCGTCACAGTACCGCCATTGGGTGGATTGGCTACAACCTGCAGTGCGTGGCTGGTAGGCTGGTTAGTACTCTCAACGCAACGCAACGAAATACCAACAGTCTTGCCCCAATGGCATCGGTGCGCATTGCTGATGTACGACATGCCCCGGCACCACGCAAGATCCTCATCGTACCCCGTCGTGGCGCTCCACCAAATGCCGCTTATGCCGACATCCAAGAATTCCCAGTAAGTGCCATAGTTATAGCTGGTGCGGAAGCCGCCGGGCAACGCCGAAAAGCCGTGATAATCAGTACCGGGAGTAAGAGTATCGGCAGACCAAGGTCCCCGTCTCCAACTAGTCAGAGCCCTCAACTGTGTACCTGCCACCAATGAACCACCAGCAAAATCAACTAACTTCTCCCACTCCGCATCTGATGGAACATGCCAGCCTTCAGGACAAATACCACGATGTGTGGATTGAACCTGATTGGCACATTCAGTAGTATTACAGCCCGGGTCAAGCTCCATAACCGTAGCCCAATCATAAAGACGACCATAGATCTTGCAATTATCAGGGTCATTATCGTAACACCAACCAAGACCACCTCCATCACCAGCCCAATTCAAGTTCTCCGCCATCCAAGTCTGTGTACCAATCCGAACTGTACGATAAGTAGTACCGTCCCTCTCATCAGTAAAAAAGCCGTAAGTTATATTCGGATTAAAATGCCCATGACCTTCACCATTGTCGCCGCCATTTCCCCCGCTCCCTCGTTCGAAGTTCGCAGTCAATGTTTGATTGTTATTTGTCATGTTAATCGTTACAGGATTGCTTGTCCCGGTTGCCGCTCCGCTCCATCCCGTAAAAACAAAACCCTCCATGGCTCTGGCCGCTACGCTAACCTGTGTTCCCGCGTCGTGCCGCGTTTCCCCTGACTCCGCGGTGCCGTTGACGAAGATTATGCCGCTTGCCGCGGGGTTTGCGTTGACCGTGAGCGTGTGTCTGTTGGGCGTGAATATGGCGACTAAGGTTTTGCCTTCATCTACTGTAACGGTAACGCTGGCTTCTGTTGACGTGACCGCGCCTGCCCAGTTGGTGAACGTATAGTTGGGCGCGGTGATAGCTGTTACGGTTACTTCCATTCCGTTTTCTACGCGGTCTATTGTTCCGCCGTCGGGCGGAAACGCGGTTGTCGCGAGGGTTTGTGATGTAGGTTTGAACATGGCTATTAGCGGCATGTTGCTGTTCATTGTAACCGTGACGTCGGGCGATGGAGTAGACTGCGCTCCTGTCCATCCGGCGAATGTGAATCCGTCCGTTGCCATCGCTACCAGCGTGACCTGTTCTCCCGCCGCGTAGTTGGGTCCGTCCGCAGAGCGTTGTATGTCGCCGCCGTCTGCCGGGGCTGAAGCGGTTGAGAGGGTAAACCCTCCGCATGGAGTGCCCACGGGGACGAAGGTATCGTTCAAGCATCTTGTGCCGACGGCGTTTCTGTTTACGTCGCATCCTTGGATAAGCGGGTTGTAGTCTTTGCCGCCGCACAGGTTGAACGCCTTGTTTGCGAAGCAGAACTGGTGATCGGGGTTGTACCATTCCCCTTTGCCGCAGTAGTCGGGGACTCTTTCGCACGTGAAGAGAACAGCCGCCGTAAGGATACAAATTAATCCGCCGAGCTTGCACGTAATTTTTTTGAGAGTTTTCATTTTGTACTCCTTAAAGTCAAAATCTTTAAAATTTTTTTTGGGGACAGGGGCTCCGCCCCCGTAACGCCCCCATGTTAAAACCGACCTACGCTAAAACCCGTATTCTAAAACCATACGGGCAGGTGTAATGCTAAAGTCAAAAGCAACAAGCCCGCAATGACGGGGTGGGCTGGGCGCTCGCAATGACGGCTTTTGAGCCCCTAAAAACAACGTCAACACAACATCACCACATCACATCAACACAATAACACCACAATCTCTTCAAAACAAAATATGAAAAGATACCCCAGTCGCAATTAGCGCGCCGCCGGTTATATAGGCGGCGTTGCGCCTTGTTGCGGCTCTGTCGGCTTCCGGGCCGTCGTCGTTTGCGATCTGTTTTACTACATTGTTATTTTCGATATATCCATACACCAAAGCCCCGGCTCCTAAAATGTCGAGCCCGATGGCGGTGTAGCGGAATATTTTCTTCCGCCTTGCGCGTTGCTCCCGTGTTCTTTCGGTTTCTATCAGTTCGAGGGCGATGTTCCGCGCGACGCGGGTCATTTCGTTGGCGTTATTAAGTCGGCTGGTAGCGGTGACGGAGCGGATGATCTCGGCGGTAACGACGTCTACAAGGCGCGTGTCTAAATAGAATCGGCGGCCTACGGCGTTTATGTCGGATATGCAGAGATATTGCACACCGAGCTGTTGTCCGAGAGCTTTTATCTGCTCGTCGTCCACCGCTCCGCTTCGCTGGTAAATATGTTCGCGGGCCAGTTGCTCAAGTATCGCTTCGGTACGGTCTACGGCGAGATATCTGGCGCTTTCGCTGAGAATCCTCGCAAGCTCTCCGCCCATGATGTTATGGACACCCTGCGCGCCTGCGGGCTCTTCGCCTGCCATGTAGACGGCCACGGTCTGCTTACCTTGTGCCGACGTAGTGGATTCGAGGGACGGCAATTCTTGGGCGATAGTTGCCGCGCTGAATAGTACAATAAGGAATAGCATCGGTCTATTCTTCATCAAAGGCTCCTGTTATGTATATATAAGGGTTTGACATTGCCGAAGTGGACAATAAGTTGGCTTGCGGCGCGATAAACAAATTGCCTTGCGGCGAGATAAACAAGTTGGCAAACGCAGAGACGGATAAGTTTCCCTCCGAGGATGGGAACTTTTGAGGTATCCAGGGATGTCCACGCCTGGTGGAAAACGTGCTCCCCAAAATTTCCACGAGGGCTGTTGCAAAAGCCGTCATTGCCTTGCGGCGAGATAAACAAGTTGCAAGCGAAGCGAAGCAAACTATTCGCCGAATACCTTGAGTTGCAAGCTGATAGATCGCCGCGCTTCGCTCGCGATGACGGCTTTTGAGGCATCCCGTAGGGATGTCCACGCTTGGTAGCAAACGTTCCCCCCAAATTCCCACGCATCCCGACGGGATGCGCCCTGGGATGTTTCTTGGGAGGGATGTTAATAAGCAAACATAAACACCAATAAAGCCAATGTAACAAGCTGTTAATATATCTCTTGGTGTTATGATATGGGGGGGGGGGGGGGGGGGGCGGTTGTGGTTTTTTTGCCTGCGGCGTGCCGCGC
>JAITUP010000200.1 GCA_031286265.1 Chitinispirillales bacterium
GTAAACGTCCCACCCCTCGCGTCAGGGCCGGTACCGTAATCCCCCGTGAGCGTCATTGTGGCAGTACCTGCGCGATATTGATTCCAAAGTTCGTAGTCATATCCGTTGTAAGGCTCTGCTACGTATCGTTCTTGGGTATTGCTACTGCTAGTCCATGAAGGACCTTGCGCAAACACCGGGTACGCGAGGGCGAGGATGGTGAGGATGGGCAGAATTTTTTTGGATAAATTCATAATATAATGCCTCCTGATAAAAAAGTTAAAAGATGAAAATAAAAATAAAAGATTAAAATCAAAATCAAAAACATTAAAGTCAAAACCTTTTAAATCTTTTGGGGACAGGGGCTCCGCCCCCGTAACGCCCCCATTTTAAAACCGACCTACGCTAAAACCCATATCCTAAAACCATACGGGCGGGTATAATGCTAAAGCCAAAACCAATCACACCGCCCCTTTGGGGCACGGGGGCACCTGCAACGACGTCATTGCGAGCGAAGCGATCCAGATGCCGAATACCTCGAGTCGCAGGCCGATAGATCGCCGCGCTTCGCTCGCGATGACGTCGCCCCCTACGTGGTTTTGACTTTAACATTTTTACCCCGACAGTATGCCCGCATGTCCCCCGTAAGCGGTCGCCGCTTATGGGGGACCGTAGGGGGCTAATGTATCGGGGCGTTACGGGGCAGAGCCCCGTCCCCAAAAAAAGATTTTGACTTTAATCTTTTTAAAAACCTTTACCTACTGATATTGCCCCGTCCTCAAAAGATTTTAAAAAATCACCTCAACACCACATTAGACCTCACCCGAAAAACATCAACATCCAGCCACAGTAATTTCCTTTTCATCGACGTATTCTTTCCACATATAAATTTTCACATCCCACGATTTTCCCGTATCGCGGTCGAATGTGACGAGCCAGCCGGTGTTTGATCCGACCTTATCCATGTATTCGGAGATTTGTTTCAATGGGTCGATGGATTTTCTCATGTTTTGCGATATTTTCAATTCGATGGGGTATTTGTGCCCGTCGTAAACTACGCACAGGTCGGCCCGTTTTGAGCCCAGCGCCATTTCGCGGATGATATGTCCGTCGCCGTTTAAAATTCTTTGTAAAAATGCCTGCAGGACTAAGTGAGGGGCGGCTTCATCGTATTGATAGAGTTTGGTTTTATAGCGGTTTATCCAGATTTCACCGTTTTCGCGCCAAAACTCTTGAAAATCCTGTATCAAAAAATCCATATCAAGCTTACCGTCTCTCAGGTAGCGTGAGATGGTGTAGTCTTCATGCGTGCCAGCTATGGAATCCTGAGCGTTCCAGCTCAAGGCTCTAACAATCAGTTCGGCGTAGATGGGATTCGCCGGTTCGACCTTGCGATTAATTTCTCTTATAAGACCCAAATTTTTCGTGTACAGATAATCATCCGAGAGTTTATCTTCAGCCTCTTCGCCTAAGATAAGCGGTTCTATGACTTTACGGACCCGCGGATCTCTTAGCCTCTCTATCAGGCTGTCGAAGTGTGTGCCTCGCGCGAGGATTATGTTTTGGATAGCCCGCTCGACAAGATTCCGAGTGACGGGTTGTGAGTAATCTTCCCGCAAAATTTTCACCACCGCTTCTCTCGCGATAGCGTTTACAAGCCAGGGCTGCCCCAGCGTTTGCTCAAAAACGTAATCTACGGCCTCCGGTTCAAACACTTGACCCGTTTCGGCGGTGTGCTGTGCGTAAAGTTCAGCAACCTCTGCCGGTAAAAAATTCCTTAAATCGATGTATTCCGCCACGATATTAAACGGGCTTACCCTCTCAAGCGACTCACAATCGGGGCGGATATCGCCATTATAACCGCGAAGATTCCGCATCCCGACGAGGGCTAAGGAATGGACAAATGGAACATCGGGCCTGTTTACATAACCATCGCACAATTGCCTCAGAAAAGTAATCAAGGTATCGCCGGACAGACAATCCGCCTCGTCAAAAAACAAAACAAGCGGCTTGTCAAGCGAGCGGCAGTATCTCACAAGTGAAGTATTTAGCACGCCGGAAATATTGGTGTAATCGGCGTTCTTCGCGAATCCTTCCGGCAAATATTGGTTCTCAATACAAAACGCTATCCTCTTGACTATCTCCGGTATCCCTTCCGCTTGGACGGTAAACCTCTCTATAGCCTCAAGCGAGCAATACAGGGCATAATACTTTCCTTCCGCGTTGATTTGGCGCGTAAGCGCCTTGAGAAGTGTGGTTTTCCCGCTCTGGTGGGCCGCGTGGATAATGAAATACTGTTCACTATCAATAAGCTTCATCAATTCATCGCCGATACCACGCATCGGGTCGAGTATGTAGTGCTTACCCGGAGCGCACGGACCGGCTATATTGAAAAATGGGGGCATGGGCCAAACCTATCTTTAGGGTTATATGTGTATCAAATAAGATAACATATGCCAAAAAGATAAATGCGATAATTTTGACGAATTTTATACCGTCTAAAATCCAACCTTAATCGCCACATTCAAGACCGGAAACTGCCGTAACGTGTTGTATTCGTATGCTATGTCCAGCTCCATTTCTCTCCCCCACTGCGCCCTCGTGTCTATTCTTATTCCTGTACCGCATGTGATTTTCCACCAGTTGGCTTCTTCGTTCAAAATTTCCCTTTGCAGCCCTATCCTTAGCGCGAGTATTCTGAAAAATTCATATTCTATGCCGCCGGCCATCAGCCACGGCTGATCGCCGTATAGCGGGATTTGTCCGTCGGCTGTCAGGAATGTTGAGTATCCCGCTCTATAGCTGCCCCCCATGTGCAGGGTCGGCGGCAGGGCTTCGGAGTATCTTGAACCGGTGGTTCTGTTTTTCCACTGGTTTACGGATGGGAAGTCTCTAAGCATGATACCGTATCTAATTTCTCTCGACAGTTCCCACATAAATCCGATATCAAGCCCGGCGCCGTAGGCTTGTCCCTGCGGCGAGTCTTCCGACAGCGCGCGTACGGTGTTGCCCATGAATTTTACCGAAGCGCCTACCGATACGGGGCCAAAAAGGATTTTCTGGTTGATTTTGTAGCCCACTGCCGTAACGAAGAAAAGTTCCGTCATTGCGCCGTCACGGTCGGTCGCCAGCAATAACGCTTGACCGAAGCCCATATCCCTTGTGGCTCTGTTTGCGTATGAGAAAGCAAGCAAGTCCATGCCGAAGCGATGCTGATAAGCCGCTACGGCGTCTCTTTGCCTTAGCCATGCCATTCCGGCGGGATTGTATAGAACGCCGTACGCATCGTCCGATACCGCCGTGTATGCGTTGGCAAGCGCGGCCGGGCGAGCGAAAATCGGTATCTGATTTGAAGCGGCCGGTATGCCCGACAAGCGGTCGTTGCCGTTGTATGGGCCGCCGGGGCCATAAGCGATGTTATCAGAATCCAAATCGCTGCCGATGACGTAATTTACTATGCTGTAGAGCATCCCCGCTCCCTGAACGGCAAGTGTCGACCACAAGAACTCAGACAAGTTGTTTACCTGCGTGCCGTAGTATTTGGTCACGTCGCCTTCCATGGGGTAGCCGTGGAGACGGTTCAGCGCGATGCGCAACACGTCCTCGGCCGGCATATCGGGAGCCCCCTCTATGCTTATTGTCTCTATCGGTCTGGAAGTGGCCACGTTGAGCAGTGTGAGCTGCACGGCGTATTTAGTACCGGTCATGTCGACGGAACCGTAGATCATCCTGCGGAAGTTGAGCGCCTTGCCTATGTCGCCGACGCAGCGATCGCTCCGGCATTCGCTTGGAATGCGGACCCGCATGTCTCTGAGCGCTACATCCAAATCTTTAGGGGCGTATATCTCGTATAGCCCAAAATCATCGAGTTTCGTGAGCAGCAATTCGGTCATCTCGCGCGCCTCTTTATCGTGCCCGGTGGCCGATTCGAGCCACATTACACCGATTTTTACACGTCCATGGCGCTGTGATTCCGCTAAAACCTGTTTCAATTCTTCCTCTTCTTCTTCCGGCCGTTGCTCTTCCGCCAAAAGCTCCGCTTCCGGCTCCTGCTCCTGCTCCTGTTCTACCTGAAATCCATGCTGCGTTTCCGGGTCGGGCAATTCCTGAAACTCGTCCGTTACCGCGTACGGTTCGTCAAACGGGAGCGATGGTTCATCCGAAAACACTTGCGGATCGTCCGACGGGGTCGGCTGGTCGTCCGATGATACTTGCGAATCGTCCGACGGGGTCGGCTGGTCGTCCGATGATACTTGCGGATCGTCCGACGGGGTCGGCTGGTCGTCCGATGATACTTGCGGATCGTCTGACGGGGTCGGCTGGTCGTCCGATGATACTTGCGGATCGTCTGACGGAATCGGCTGATCGTCTGACAATGCTTGCGGATCGTCCGACGGAATCGGCTGATCGTCTGATGATACTTGCGGATCGTCCGACGGCGCCGACTGGTCGTACGGCGACACTTGCGGTTCGTCTGATGATATCGTTAATTCGCTTGACGGCTCCTGCAATTCCTGCGGTTCCTGTCCAAACGCCGTCAGAGCTGAAAGGGCGCATATTGCCAACGCCGCTACAAATATATGCTTCACTACTACCTCCGCGATTGTTATCTATTTTATTTCATTAATACGACCGGTCTTCTCAGGCGCATTTGCTTGCCGTCGTTGTCTGTTACTATGACTACGACGAAATATCTGCCGTTTCTGGCCATAGGCCTGTTTCTTGTCCTTATGTGAAAATCTTCCGTCCACATTTCTTCGCTGACCGCAGTCCTGCCGTTGCCGCCGCTTGTTCTGCCGTTCCACCAGAATCTGTTTATACCGGCTTCGGCGTTCAGTTTGTCTACCGCCCATACCCTTGTGCCCATCGCGTTGTATATGTGGACTTTTATGCTCTTGACGAAGGCTTCGGGGGCTTCGACTTTGACCGTGATGCAGGTTCCTTCCGGCGCGTCGGAGCCGTGCTCCCTAATCGGGCGGATGTATGGTGAAAACGGGTGCGGCGACACGGACATGGTTACCGAGAGTTTATCGGTTTTTGTGACCAGGGCATACCGCGCGGACGCGGCAAGCGTGGAAGCGGCTTCCCCCGTCATCACATTGGAGCGTCTCGACAGAGCCGACGGCTGCGGTTCGTTAGTTAGTTTTGCGTACGCGGCGGTATGGTCGGAGGTAATGCCGCTGTTTGCGAGCGGAATCCATTTGAGGTCCTCGGACGACCATCTCGCGACCTTGAATTGTTGGTCGCCGCTTCTTAACGCGTCCCTCAAACGCTCCGGAATATCAAACATGATAATAACGCCGCCGTCATCGGTAATCCTCTGATGCGCGGAATTTTCTATGTCGAAAGCGAGAGTATCGGCCATCCTGAACTCATCGGAACCCCTGTGTACGTGGTTATCCATTTCGAGGCTCGATACGCCAAACTCAATGTTCTCCCCGGCTCCAACGCTGTTTGTGGGAAACACAAGCCTGAGCCCTCTTAACGTGTTGGCGGTATCGCTGCCGCTTGCTCTGTGCCTGAGTATATAGCGCACATCCTGCCCCGCTATCTCCTGCGATGTCACATATTCCGCCCTCAACCTGCCGACCGCCGCGATAATCCTGACGTTCCCGACAAAATTTGAACGCGGCCTGAACACACCGCCGGATGTGATTGTTCCCGCGTCCCTCGGTTCTATGCTCCACTCCGGCGCGACCGTGACGTAGTGGCGGTTCGAGGCATCGGCGGGAGCGTCGTACGCATCCAGAGCAAAACCCGCCTCACCGGTATTCATTATCGGGCCTTCGTTACCCTGACGCCTGACATGTATGCTGTGCAACGCGCGGCCTGTTATCCTGACCGGGATTTCCATCCGCCTCAAAGATTCTTCCCGTGTGCTGACGGACGATCCCAATGTAACAATCAACGTAAGATTCTGCGCCGAAGCGGGCGTGTTGTATGTAAACGTTCTGCCGCTTCCCTGCGTTCCCCCCATGCTCCACGACACCGCGTTGTATACGGAGTGATTATTGCCGAAAGGTACAAACAGGTCGCTGTAAAACGCGTCGAACGTAAACCGGGCCTCATAGGACGACGGGAGGAAAAGCGTATCTCCCCCGGTTCCGCCCGGTGTGACGGCGACGCTCGTGACGACGGCTGGATCCGGTGTGACATACGCGGTGAAAATCTGCTTGCTTGAACCGTATATGTCGCCGTTTTCAAATTCGACTTCGAAATAATATTGCAGGTTGGCGCCGTCCCAGTTGAGCTGGAAGCTGATGGATCGCGCCCCGGCGGGGTCCGCAATCCTGGTTTCAAATTGTGTCGAACCCTCGCGCCTGTAGAAAAGCTGAACCCGGCTCACATCAGCGGCATCAATCCCATCGACAAGCCCTACTGAAAGCGTATATCCGTCGCCGGTTTTAGGGAGCGTCTCGGGAGAATTATGCCTTACTAAAAAACTGACCTCTTCGGTATGCGAATCCGCCTCGTCTGCCGGCACTACGAATCTGCGGCGGGAAAGTTGCAACAATTCCGGATGACGGTTTTCGTCAGCCGCCGCCTCCATAACATAAACGCCCGGGCCCACGTCCCTAAGCTCAGCCGTTACATCACCGTCGGCATCGGTAACAAACGGTATGGTCGTGTTAAGCGGCGATATCACTTTTATCGAGCCGTCGCCGACGTAATCGTTAATCACCCAGTTGATAGTTTTTTGCCCGACAGCCATCTCAAAATTATAGTTGTAGCGGACATCGCCTCCGTCGTCGCCAACGGGCCGGCCGTCAACAACGTTAAGGACAAACATCTCAACCGGCGCGATCATGTAATATCCGCTTCTGCCCGCGCCGACGGTATACATTCCATCCGGAATATTCCTCACCTCATAGGTTCCGTTCGTAACGCTCGTGCCCGACGCGGCAATCAAACCGTTATCGTCATAAACGAATATATTGACATTATTGAGCGCGGCGCCTCCGTCTTCACGGGCAACCCCGCCCCTGATCATGGCAAACGCGTTGACGGTATGCTCGAATTCCCTTGTGGCCCCGAGTTCCGCGTCCGTATAGAAATCCGCGCGTATGCCGCTTGTATGAAAACCGGCGGCCTCGAAAGTTACCTCATACTCCCTATTCTCCGGCAAGCTTATCGAAAACATGCCGAACACCGCGTCGCCCATAGCGATAAAAACCTCGCCTGATTCCTTATCCGTAAACCGGGCCCTCGCCGAAGCGATTGGCGCGGAAACTTCTCTGTAGCGCTCCGCCATGTTTTCGTCAGGAATCCATGTGCGGCCCGTAACCGTCCCGTTGACAAGCACCGCCCCGCTCCTGAGCGTTATGTTTTGAACGCGCGAACCGGTAACGTCTATACTTCTGCTGAACATGACAAGCCCCGGCTTCTCGGCCGTCAGCGTGTATCTGCCCGGCATCAGGTCAAATATATACGCCCCGCTCTGCGGCGTTGACGCCAATTCGTCTACCAAAATACCTTCACTGTTCAGTACGCGCATCCGCGCGCCGATGACAGGGTCTCCGGCTTCGTTTCTAACAACGCCGGAGAGCGCGTGGGGGTTGCGTACCTTGTATAGCGTCGGCAACTCTCTGTTATCGCCCGGCCTCAAGGTAACGCGCGTAGGGGCGACGCTTCTGTAACCGGCTTTTTCCGCGGTAACCGTCCAATCCGCCGCCCGGCAGCTAAGCGTATAACTGCCGTTGCCGTCTGTGAACGTGGTAACGGTGTCGCCCCATTCCGATATCGCGGTAACCCGTGCCAAATTGATTGCGGAACTGTCGGACGCGGCGCGGATTCTGCCGAAGAGGACAGCTTCGGGCCTTGTGAGGGTAAACGTCTGCTGCGTGGTTTGGCCCTGTCCTACGGAAATGGTAGCGGTTTGGGCGCTGTAACCTTCTTTTAACGCCGTGATACGGTATGTGCCCACAGGAAAGGTTCTGCCGGCGTACCCGTTTCTGTCGGTAAAAAACGCAAGCGGCGCCTGCGTGGGACCGGTAATGACCTCGACCCTGAGTTCAGTGAAAGCGACACCGAACGGCACCGTTCCTCCAATCAATTCCTGCGTCGTCACCGAGATATTGCCGGTGTTGGCGTTGTAGGAAAAATTCACCACGGAACCGTCGCCCGTGGAAGCGGCTCCCCTACTGTCGAGCGCGTGTACCCGCAAAACGTAGTCTCCGCCCGTAAGCGTGCCGGCCGCGTCAAAGTTGACTGTGAGCGTATCGTTTCTCCCCAAATTCCCCCGCGCCACCGTCGTTTCCCAAATCAACATGCCGGCGTTGATGTCGCCGAGGCCGTCTATGCCGAGGCCGTCGGCATCCGACATGGAAAACAGGTTCACCAAATAGGAATTGGCGCGCGTATCCAGATCCGTCCACCGGAATCGGAGCGACGGGTTGGCGGTATGGCTAAACGACGCTCCGTCCGTCGGGCCGGTAATCTTCGGCGGATCAATCGCCGTCCCGCTGATAACAAACTGCCCGAGCATCAAATCGACCGCGTTGAACACACTCGATGTGAAGGTCATGTGGTTACCGTAATTATTGAGCACCATCCACGAATATGTCTTGCCCGGCATAAGCGGCGGCGGTGAGGCGGTAATCGTTCCCGATGGGTCGGGCGCTCCGTAGGCGATGCTCGTGTTTGGCGTAATCGCCTGCCATATCACGTTCAGATCGCTGTTCGGATTGCCTTCCGAGTCTACGATCGGCTCGTCGGAGAGCAATATATGATAATACGGTACGCCGACATCGCCGGGGCTCCATCTGAAAAACGGGGTCAGATCGTGTATCGTCGCCACGGTTTGGCCAAGCCTGAGGTCTGCTTTGGGCTGTATGGCCGTGGGCGCGACATGGCTCTCTACCATAATGTTGAAATAGTCGGAGTACACGGTATCGTTTGCCGTGATCGCGGCGACTATGCCGTAGTAGGTGCCCGGCCTCATTGTTCCAAGCTGCGCGTTTGGGATAAATTCTATGAACCTCGTGGCCACGGCTCCGCCGCCGACGGTACTGTTCCCGGACCTCCTGACGGTCGTCAATTTGGTATACCTCGACAGATCGCCCCCGCCCGGATTGCGGGCGAAGTACACTTCGGCATCATACATCGCTTCGGCGCTCACCGGCGCTTGCGAGCCAGCCCTCTCAAGTTGAACCCATTCGACCCTGATGACGCTATCCGCCGATTTTATGCCGACGGCGTTCGGGTCGGGTACAATCTTCAGCGCCTGCGACTGCGCCGCCGAAACTAAGGCGCAACAGGCTAAAACCAGCAGCGCGGCAATTTTTCTTTTTTTCAACATCTACGATATAATCCTTTCAACAATTCCACAATTACCCTTGCATACCCCGGCCACGCCTCACGGAGGCGGCCGCCCTCGCATTACAAATACGCTTTTTCTAAAAATGATAAATCACACCGCTCCTTATCGCCGGCAGCGGGAATATGCTGCCCTCGAGCCGCAGTTGCAGCCTGGTGCCAAGATTCACGCCGCCGGAGAGTATCGGAACCACCATAACCACATCGCCGATACGCAGTATGTTCAGGGATTCGTTGTCTCTGATTGCGTGGGTGACGTTGCCATGCCTGTTTCTGCTCCAAAAATCTATACCGGCTATCCCGGCGTTTACGTAAAAAACAGGGTGGCTGTAGTGTAACATGATGATATGATCAATCTTGGCCCCCACGTCAACCCTCAACGTATCGTATTCGGCGCTCAAAAACCCCGACTCAGATTCTTCGCCGGGCTCCGATTCCGGCCTGTCGCTAAATCTCACCCTCTGTATGTCCTCAATCCTCAAATTGATATCGCCGAACAGTTTTGTGTAGGAGACCTTAAATCTGTTGGGTATGACATCGAAAGCTATGGTATGGGCTTGCGGCATTTCCCAATACATCGTCTCGCCGACCTCGTAGTAGAGGCTGTCGACATCTTGCGGAATCATGCTGAAAACAAACGCGGGATTTCTCGCGATGCTGTCGGCAAAATTGTCGAGGTTGTCTAACAGTTCGCTATCGCCGGTTTCGAGATCGATTATCTTGGGTATGGTGAACCCGCCTCTCGCTGAACCGCGCGCGCGCGCTTTCAACCCAAACCTCGAATCAATCGAAAGCCGCCCGAGCCGCGCCCCAAAAGAGGGCGACCACGCCTCGGCCCTGTATCTGCCCTGCATCACTCCGTTGCACATCCTCGAGTCATAGTTGATGATTTCATCGTTAAAGGTAAAATCTATGGGGGGCAGGTTTGGATCGTCGAGCGGGATAGTCGAGTTGACTTCGGCATGACCAAGCAGGTCGATATCTGCCCTGAAAGTCATGTTCATGGAAAACAGGTGGCGATGCAGGTTAAAAGCGAGAACGAGGTTATCGTTATTCCTAACCCTGTAGGCGTAACCGATTGTCATAGTCTCCCAGCCCATTCCAATGGACAACGGCAACCTGAGCGCGCCTTTCACGGCCAAATAACCGCTGACATCCTCGCTCTCGCCCGCAAACGCGGCGATGTCCTGATACTGGTCTATGACCGACGCGCCGCCGAGCAATGTGTTCAGGTTGAAGAAGAAATTCTGGGTATACGCAAAACTGCCCACCCCGCCGACCATGGGGATGTCTACCCTTATAGTATAGTTGTCGTTCTGCTGGGCATAGGCGGTAGGCCTGAAGTTGCTGCCTCTCCTGAACATGCCGCTGCTGTCGAACATGTTGTCTATGACATCTTCGCCCAAAAAGTTCTGGAGATTGCCCCCGATACCGAGCGGCAGGTTGAGTCCCAGGTAACCGAAAGGGGCGTCGAAAGAAACATCGGTCAACGAACGCAACAGATCATAGTTGAAGCCCATCGACATGCGGACATCAAACGCCGGCACAAAGATATTGAGCTCATCCATATCCGACGACTGTGCGGAAGCCGTACCCGCCACTACAAACGCCGCGACGAACGCCGCGGCAATAAAACCTGCTCTTTTCATCGTTGTTCCTTTAATGTATAACGCACACTTAAAATACCTGAACCGTCGACCCAACGCCAAACGATTCGTATCGGAAAAAACATGGCCACAACAGACATCGTGTCAAGCGTTTTCTGCTTGCAACCCGCTATTTTCGTTTACCTGTTTCCTGAGTTCGCCCGAAAATTTGAACAACGGAGCCATTCGTCTGTCGAGCGGAACTACATCTCCAGTCCGCGGATTGCGCGCCGGGCGCGGCTTGCGCTCCCTCACATAAAACGTCCCAAAACCTCTAAGCTCAATGGTGCGCCCACGCTCAAGTTCCTCGGCAAACGCCTCAAGCAGCTCCTCAATCGCGATTTTCGCCTCAACCTGGGTTAGCCCCGTAGTCTGTGCAACCGCGGAAACCAGACCGTGTTTGGTGGTATTCGCCATTTTTGTTCTCCGTTTTGCCGTTTTGCCCCGTCGTATAAAATAATTCGCGGGCGGCGGAGAAAGCATTAATTTTTTAAAAAAAATTGTATGAAGACAATGGATGTCTTCCAGCATTTCAACAATCACGCAAAAAATTTTAAGTGTTTTTTAAAAAAATTCCATTTCGTGTTACCGATGATTTATATTAACCGCTGAGGAGGCAATGAGGGGATGACCCGAACTTGCCCAATGTTACAATACATGTTTTGGAGCTGTGGAAATTTCCATTTGAGGGTGTGGGATGATGGTGTTGGCGGCATTTTTAACGCTGCTTGCAATGGTGGCGATATTAGGGATTTTGCGTATCCGCGAGATGCGCCTAGGTTGTCTTGTGCCCTTGAGAATGGTTTCGACTTCGCTTGACCGCCGGATGGCCGCCCCGCTGGCCGAGCAGGGCCGGAAGCAAACACGCCCAAACTGCCCCCCCCCCCCCCCCCCCCCCCCCGCTACCCA